>JAGABK010000023.1 GCA_017614625.1 Spirochaetales bacterium | reverse complement strand
GAGCTTCTGAAGCAGCTCAGGAAGCGTCAGGCGGAAGGCCTCTTTCCTCGTCTCCTCGAAGAAAGAGCTGAAGGCCCGGTACCTTTCCCTGTCGGTCCTGGAGATTCCTTCGATGTCCCCGTTGAGCACTTTCTCTATGTTTTCCTCGCACATACCGCAGAACGGTGACTTCAGAAGCGCCGCGCGGCTTCTGGTGTCGTCCGGGTGGAGGATGCAGTTGATGAAGCTGTAGAAGTCGCTTGAGACGGCGTCGATCATGAGCGACCGGGTCTCCGTACTCTGGTACGGGATGCCGTATCTCTTGAGGGCCTTCTCTATGTTCATCTGGTTTCCGGACGAGCGGAAGAGGATGGCAATGTCCTCCGGCTCCGGGCGCTTTCCGCCGCAGAGGAACTCGTCGGTCTCAAGCATCCTGCGGCAGTAGGAGGCCACGGCCTCGGCCTCCAGGGTTCCCGAATCCAGGTCCGGATCCTTTATGGCCTCGCGGTTGAACACCGAAAGGATTATCTTCGACTCCGTGCCGTCGGCCGGGCGTCCCGCCCTTATGGGATTGTAGCAGGCCTCGTAGTCGGCGTCCGTCTCCCCTGCAGGGACAAGGACCCGGCTGAAGACCGAGTTGAAGTGGTCGATCAGCAGGCTCTGGCTCCTGTAGTTGGAGCTGAGCGTGAGCGAGGCTCCGTTCTCCCCCACTTCCTTCTGAAGGTTCCTGAAGACGGACACGTCGGCGCCCCTGAAACGGTAGATGGACTGCTTCTCGTCGCCCACGAAGAAGAGCTTATGGGCATCCAGGTCCTTCACCGTCGGAACGGTTCCGGCCTTCGGGCGGACATCGTCCCTTTCGGAAAGCAGGAACAGCAGCTCCCTCTGGGAGGCGTTGTTGTCCTGGAACTCGTCTATCATGATGTATCTGAACTTCTTCCTGAATACCTCGCGCAAGGCGGTGTTGTCCCTGAGGATCATGACGGCCAGGTCGGAAACGTCCCTGAACGTCAGCTCTCCCATGCGCCGCTTCTCATCGTTCAGCATGCGGGCGAACTTCTCCACCGCGATCTGCAGCGGGGATACGGAGACCGGGTCGTTGGCTATGTCCTGCAACGTGGCGTAGCCGGAGCCCTTGCCCATCAGCGGACGCATCTCCGCAACCAGTTCCTTTATCTCGGGATCCCTGGTCGTCTTGAGGTTGAAGTCCTCGTTTTCGTGGAAGGTCTCCTCACGGAAGTCCTTCAGGATGATGTCGAAATCAGCCCTGAAGGCCGGGCTCATGTTCATCTGTGAAAGACTTTCGAACATGGGCTCCAGAAGCTCCCTTCGCCTGAGGTAGACCTCACGTACGGTCCCGTGGAAACGTTCGGTTATCCGCCCGCTGTCGTAGTTGCCGGCCATCGAGACGCCGGAGGCAATGAGGGAGAAGAAGCCCTCCATCAGCCTTGCAGGCATGACCAGGGCTGCTATGGCCTCGGCCTCCTTCATGTTCTCCGGGTCGGAGATGAACTTCGCCGAAAGACGCTCGGCCGTCGAGAGGAGGTCCTCCTCGCTGAGGTTCGAGAAATCGCGGGGAAGGCCGAATCTGGTGCAGTCGCTTCTGACTATCTGAGAGCAGAAGCTGTCCAGCGTGGATATGGTGGCCTCGGAGAAGCTCTTCAGGGTATCCGGCGGAAGGCTATCCTTGGCCTTCACCAGGCGGGAGAAGATCCTCTCGCGCATCTCGCCGGCGGCCTTTCTTGTGAATGTGAGGGTCAGGATCCCGTCAGGTCTGACGCCCCTCTCCATCACCAGGCGCAGGAAGCGCCATGAAAGGACTGCCGTCTTTCCGGCTCCGGCGGAGACGACGGTGTTGCAGTCCGACTCGATGACCGGAAGCTGCTCGTCGTTGGGGATGAATCCTTCGTTTGCCATGATCTCGGAGAACGTCATTGCAGGTTGAACCTCCTCCGGCAGATTGCCCTTTCGGCGCAGCCCTCGCAGGTGAGCCTGTCAGGCGTTGCGGCCCAGTCGCCGGAAGCGTAGCCTTCGCGAACACGCTCCAGGTCCTCGTCCAGCCTGAGGCTCTGCTCCACCCACTTGGCCGCGTCGAAACCCTTGAAGACGCTGTCCTTCATGGAGTAGAAGAAGCAGTCCTTCACGTCGTCGCCGAACTGCGGGTCCTTGTCGTAGAGGCGTTTGTACAGGATCAGCTGGTAGGTGGGGTCAGCCTTGCCCTTCTTGTAGTCCAGAAGGAATATCTCCCCGTCTTCGTTCCGTATTATCGTGTCCACGTAGCCGGTGAACTGCGGGTCGGATTTCAGGCGGTATTCGTTGGAAAGCGGCATGAACGGCCCCACATAGCCCTTTCGCTTCCCGTTGGGAAGGAGAAGCAGCGCCAGGATGTCCTGAAGCGGCTCCAGATAGCAGGCCCTCAGGCTCAGCTTCGTGTAGTAGTCGAAGACATGGTTCTCCCCGAGCATGTCGTCCATGACCTGGGCCATCTCGTCCTGATAGGTCTCCAGTTCCTGCGGCACAAGGAGGGTGTTCAGATGCCTTCCCATGAAGGTCTGGACCACAGAATGGAGGAAGGTCCCCATCTCCGCGTCGTCCTGCATCACCGGCTCGAACCTGTCCGGGGCGTCCTTGGTCATGCCCCTGCCCAGATATGCGCGGTACGGGCACTGCACGTAGCCGCTGATGGCGCTGTACGACAGTTTTTCCGTCGAGACGTCCACTTTCTCTCCGTGGCCGGTCCTGGCAAGGTCGCTTCCCCTGGGCGCAAGCGCGGTCATGCGGGCCTGCTCCAGCGAAGCGGCATCGGCCCTGCTGAAGAGCTCCGGGAAGGACGGCCTCATGGGGACGACCAGGTTCCTTTCAAGGAAGAAGGTCGGCACGCTCTGGGCCCCGTCGTACGATGTGGCGCTTCCGGAGATGTGGACATGGGCGCTGAGGGAGCTGTAGTAGCCCAGAACGGCCTCGGTTATGTCGTGGACCCTGCGCTCGGAGATCTCATGGTCCTCCAGGAAGGACATGGGCGAGCTTGCGAGGGTGCAGTTGGAGTCGCTCAAGCCGATTACGAAATGGTACGGGACGTCGATGAGGTGGTCCTGTCCGTAGCGGTAGACCCTGATTCCGGTGCGCTTCTCCTGAAGGACGTAGGACATGTCCTCCAGTTCGGCCATGAAGACGGAGAAGATGCCCTTCATCTGCAGCCGGCATTCGGAAAGCGTGCGGCCCATCGTGGAAAGCTCGTTGAAGACGAACGAATAGACGTCGCGGTCCACCGCCTCGGAGGCGGAGAACTCGGCCTCGCCGAAAAGAAGTCCGGCAAGGCGGTGCATGTCGCGCACCAGCGTCTCTCCGTCGCAGGCGCTTCTCACTGCGGAGAGGTCCTTCTTCAGGGCCTCGTAGAACTCCCCGGTCTCCTTCTCTCCCGAGGCCTTCAGCTCCAGAAGCAGGCGGTCGCGCGAGGTGAAGGACAATGTCCCGGTGCGCACGTTGTGCTCCACCATGAAGTCCACCAGGCGCCTGCACAGCTGAGGGTCCCTGAAAGGAAGGGCGTTGTTCAGAAGCAGGTTCTCCAGCGAACGGAAGGAAAGGTCCTCGTTGATGCACCGCTCAAGTGCATAGAGATAACGCCCGGGGACGGTCTCCTTCAGGCTCAGGCTCTGCATGAACGAAAGCGGCGTGTCGTACTCCTGCGCCTTTCGCTCCAGACGGCTGGCCAGAGTGTCGATATCCGGGGTGCTTATGATGATGTCGTCGGTGGAGACGCCCTGGATCTTGAGCTCCTCCAGCCTATTGAACAATGTCTCGATTTCAGCTTCCTGCGTGAAAAAATGCTCGAAGCTCGCCTTTTCAGGCTCCTGTTTCACAAGGAAATCAATGCCGTGGACTTCGCCCAGCTCTTCCATCAGGTCCTGCATGGGGATGTCCG
>JAGABK010000022.1 GCA_017614625.1 Spirochaetales bacterium | reverse complement strand
GGCACCATCGCGGTCAACGGGATGGACATCACCGACCTTCCCATGTACAAGCGCGCCCGCATGGGCATCTCCTATCTGCCGCATGAGCCGTCGATCTTCCGCAAGCTCAGCGTGGAGGACAACATCCGCCTGGTGGCCGAGACCAGGGGCGACATCGACAGGCGCCGCGAGGACGAGATCGTCAAGGGCCTTCTGAAGTCGTTCGGACTGACCCACCTCGCCAGGCAGAAGGGCTACACCCTCTCCGGAGGAGAGCGCAGGCGCACGGAGATCGCGCGCTGTCTGGCCACGAGCCCGAAGTTCCTGCTTCTGGACGAGCCCTTCGCGGGAATCGACCCCAAGGCAGTCTACGAGATCAAGCAGATCGTCAGGTCGCTGGCGAAGCTCGGCATAGGAATCCTCCTGACCGACCACAACGTCCGCGACGCACTCTCCATAACCACCAGTTCCCACATCATCAGCGACGGCAAGATCCTCGTCTCCGGCAACAGGAACGACCTCCTGGCCAACGAGGTCGCAAGGGACATCTACTTCGGCGACTCGTTCGAGGAGCAGTGACGGAGAGCCGGCATGGACAACACCCTCGGTCTGACCCAGACGCTTAAAACCGAACAGACGCTGTCTCCCCAGATGCTGCAGTCGCTGGCCCTGCTCCCCATGCCGATCCTGGAGCTCAAGGCCCACATCCAGGAGGAGATCGAGCGCAACCCGGCCCTGGAGATCCCCGATTCGGAGTTCTCCTCCCCCATGCAGTCCCTGTCCGGCCCGGAGAAGTCGCTGGACGACCGCATGGACGATGCCGATTCATCAGACTACGAGGCGATGTCCTTCGACTCCGCCTATTCATCTTCCGACTATCAGGACTCCTCTTACGACTCCTACTCCGGCGGCTACGACCCGGAGGCCTCGGACCGCAAGCAGCAGATGATCGAGAACTCCGGAGTCGAAAGCGAGACGCTGAAGGAGCATCTTCTCAAGCAGCTGGGCGAGACCGTCTCCGGTAGCCGCGAGGTCTCCGTGGGCGAGATGCTCATAGGCAACCTGGACCAGAACGGATTCTACATCCTGCCTCTGGAGCAGCTTTTCGAGAACACCGATTTCAGCAGCGATGAGATAGAGGCCGGAGTGCGCACGGTACAGTCCTTCGACCCGGCGGGCATCTGCGTGCCGGACTTCCGCGCGTCGCTGATACTTCAGGCATCGATGTCCGGATTGGCAGGTGATGACCTGAAAAACTTCTCCATCATGGTCAACCAGTACCTCGAAAAGCTCAAGGCGGGCAAGTTCAAGGACGTGGCGACGGCGCTCAGGATCCCCGAGGAGGACGTTCAGACGCTTTACTCGATCCTCAGGAGCCTCACACCCTATCCGGGGCAGAACTACTCCTCCGACGCGGTCAGCCACGTGGTGCCGGACATCACCATCAGGAAGAAGGACGGGACGCTGGTGCTGGACCTCAACAGGACGGAGATTCCCGAACTGGTCATAGCAGACGGCTTCGAGAGCCTTGCGGACGGACTGAAGGGTCCGGAGGCGAAGGAGGCCGCGTCCTACATAAGGGAATCGGTCAGGCAGGCCAAGACCCTGATCAACCAGGTGAACCTGAGGTTCCAGACCCTGTACAAGGCCGCCCTGGCTATCATGGAGTACCAGCAGGAGTTCTTCCTCAACGGCCCGCGCTATCTCAGGACCATGACGCTGCGCGACATCGCCGACAGGATCGGGGTGCACGAGACGACCATGAGCCGCCTTGCCCAGAGCAAGTGGGTGGACACCGACTGGGGCCTCTTCCAGATGAAGTACTTCTTCACCCAGGGCGTGCAGAGCACGTCGGATTCGAGCGAGAGCGTCTCAAGGAACGTGGTCAAGGACATGATCGCCGAGATCGTGGCGGAGAACGGCTCGCTTTCGGACCAGAAGATCTCCGACATACTGCTCTCGCGCGGCATAAAATGCGCACGCCGCACGGTCGGAAAGTACCGCGGCGAGCTGAACATCGACTCCTCATATTCCCGCTGACTTTTCTTTGACTTTTGGGGTTTCTGACCTTACTATGGAAGTAAGTGAAAACTTTGATTTTAAGGAGGAAACGATGAACCTGAACGTCAGAGGTATCCATTATCAGATCAGCGACGAGACGAAGGAGTTTCTGGACAAGAAACTGGCCAAGCTGGACTTTGCGGAAAGCTATCTGCATGATCTGGACATAACCATGAAGCGCGAGACCGTGGGACAGGGCTTCCACATCGATGCGAAACTGCACTTCGCATGGGGAACGGTCAAGGTGGTGAGCTACGACTGCTACGAACTGTACGAAGGAATCGAGATGATCGCGGACAAGATAGAGGCCGCGGCAAGAAAAGAAAAGAGCAAGGTTATTGAAGGTTGAACAGACCTTACGATACGAGGGAAAAACAAAGGAGGGGCCACAAGGCCCCTTCTTCTTTTATCCGAATCTTATTCAAACGCAGTGCGGAAGTATTACTCCAGGCAGATGAAAGCCTTGTAGCACTTGTAGGCCTGCTCGATGTCGAAGGCCGAGGTGATCTCCCAAGGTGCGTGCATGCTCAGGACGGAGACTCCGCAGTCCAGGACGCTCATGCCGTACTCCGCGGCGTAGTGGGCGATCGTTCCGCCGCCGCCGACATCGACCTTGGCCATCTCGGCGTTCTGGAAGTAGACGTCGTTGGCGTACAGCTGACCGCGGACCTTGGCGATGAACTCCGGGTTGGCGTCCGAAGCTCCGCTCTTTCCCCTGCTTCCGGTGTACTTGTTGAACACCACTCCGCGGCTGAGGAAGGACGAGTTGTGGATGTCGAAGAGGCCCGGGTTGAGCGGGTCGAAGGCGGAGTTGACGTCGCTGGAGAGCATGAGCGAGTTGGCCAGCGCCCTTCTGATCACCAGCTCGGGATTGGCCTTGACGTTCAGGCGTGCGACGACCTCGGCCACCGCGTTGTCCAGGAGATGCGAGTTCATTCCGGTGGCGCCGGCGCTGCCGATCTCCTCCTTGTCGGCGAGGATGCAGCAGTTGGTCCTGGAGCCGGCCTTGCCCTCAACCATGGCGATCAGCGAGGTGTAGGCGCAGACCCTGTCGTCCTGTCCGTAGCCGAGGACCAGCGTCTTGTCCAGTCCGAGCCAGCGGGCCTTTCCGGCGGGTACGAGCTCGAGCTCGGCGGAGGCGAAATCCTCCTCCTTGATGCCGTACTTGTCCTCGAGAATCTTCATTATCCTGTTCTTGCCGTCGCCGGCGGTGTACTTGTTGTTCTCCGGGTCATGGTAGTCCTTGACGTTGGGATAGCAGGCCAGAACGGCGTCCAGCTTCTCGGCCTCGATGAACTCCGAGGCGGGCTTCTTCATCTGCTCCTGGGCGATGTGTGGCAGGATGTCCGAGATGCAGAAGACGGGATCGTCCGGCTCGTCGCCGATTGCGATGTCGACCGTGGTTCCATCGGTCTTGACGACCACTCCGTAGAGGGCCAGCTGCAGGGCCACCCACTGGTACTTCTTGATTCCGCCGTAGTAGTGGGTGTTCAGGTAGACGATTCCGGTCTTGTAGAGCTTGTCCTCGTAGAACGGGCTCTGCTTGGCGTCCAGCCTGGGCGAGTCGATGTGGGCTCCGAGGATGTTCATACCCTTGCTGATGTCTCCGGTTCCGATGTCGAACAGGATGAGGCTCTTGCCCATCTTGTCGATGTACACCTTGTCGCCGGCCTTGAGGGTCTTCACCTTTTCGATGTCCTTGTATCCGTTCTTCTTCGCGATCTCAATGGCGGAGCGCACGCAGAGGCGCTCTGTCTTGTTCCTGCTGATGAAATCCATGTAGTTCTCTACAAGCTTCTCCATTATCTATCTCCTCCAATGTCAATCATGCGTTTATAATGATGTCTTCATCGTCGCGAACTCGGGTTTCCGTGTATGGCGTCCCTTGTTGCAGACAACGTCCACGATGCACTTCTCCATCACCACCGGCTGAAGAGCCATGCCGGTCTCCTTGATCCTTATGTCGTACTCGGCGAGGGTGACGAGTATCCTCTCCAGGTCCTTCTGCGAGTAGCGGTTGCAGCAGTCGCGGTAGACCTCCCTGTCCTTGGGCATCGTGATCGGCCTGTCCCCTTCGAAGTATTTGGTCGTGAAGGCGCTGTTGTCCTCGCCGAAGCGCAGCCCCATGCCGCAGCCCCTGGCCACGTTCATCTGCACCGAGAGGGCGCGCCTGAAATAGGTCGAGAGCCTCGAGGCGCACACGGACGTCACCGAGGCGGCCTCCTTGGTGCGAAGCAGCGTGTGGAAGCACTCCAGGGCGCTTTCAAGCTTTCCGCGGGCCATGTAGGAGAAGAGCGAGAACTCGTTCTCCTCCCTGGTGTGGGACAGGAACTCCTCCACGTCGTCGTAGGTCACGGAGCTCTTTCCTAGAATCGTCTTTATGTGGATGATCAGCTGCGAGCAGGTGTTCTCGAAGTCCTGGACGTTGTTCTCCACCTTCTCGATGATCGCGGCAATCGCCTTCTGGTCGATCGAGAGTCCGTTGCGGCGGAAGTAGTTCGAAAGCCACTCGTTCTTCTTGCTTTCGAACATCTCGTAGAACTTCCTCACGTAGTCCTTGCCCTGGGCCTCGACGGCCTTCATGATGGCCTGGTTGAGGTAGAGCTCGGTGCTGGTGATGACCAGGGTGGCGCATTCTGACGGATGCCCGATGTACTGGACCAGGGGTTTGACGCGGTCGGCGGTCTTGACCTCCTGGGCCTCATCCAGGACGACCAGCTTGTGGGCCGCGAAGAGGTCGTTGTTGTTGAGCTGCGCGTAGAACTCGGCCTCGAAGTCCTCGAAACCGTAGAACCTCGAGACATCGCAGGGCTCGACCTGAGAGCGGATGGTTTTCATGAAATCTTCCTTCAGCCCTTTCTCAGGACCGAGAAGAAGATAGGTATGACCCACGGTCACCTCCCGTACTGACGGATTATCATCAGGAGTTTACCATGAATCTCGCAGTGTGTGGAGACTATCACCTTGTAGTTGGAGTTGGCCGGATGCAGCTCGTAGCGGTCTCCGACATGGTAGAAATGCTTGAGCGTGATGGCGTAGTTCTCGTCCTCGCCGATGCTGGCCGCGACGATCTCGCCGTTCTCCGCGTAGCTTGTCTTCTTGATGATGGCGATGTCGCCGTCGTTGATTCCGTCCTCGATCATGCTGTCGCCGCGCACGCGCAGGGCGTAAAGCTTGTCGGAGTCCCCGCAGCCCACCAGGTCCTGCGGAACGGAGATGAAGCCGTCGTAGACCTCCTCGGAGAGGATCGGCTCTCCGGCAGCGGTGGTTCCGAGCATGGGAACCTTGATGACGGTGCCGCTCTCGGGGGTGGTCCTCTTCAGCAGGGCCATGCCGCGCGGCAGGTTGTCGGCCGTCTTTATGATGTTCTTCTTCTCAAGCGCACGGAGATGATCGTATGCCGCCTTGGGCGAGAAGCCGAAATGGTTTCCGATATCCCTGAGGCTTGGGGCATAGCCGTTTTCATCAAAATACTGCTCAATGAACAGGGCGATTTCCTGCTGTCTCTCAGTCAATCCCTTCATAAATCACCTCCGCAAGTGCATCGGCATTGTCTATCAGAATATCGGCTTCGCACTGGTTGTGAAATTCGGCTGTCTTACCCTCGGTGCGCTGGGAATCACCGATATGTGGGCTGCCATCTTCGCCGATGTAG
>JAGABK010000021.1 GCA_017614625.1 Spirochaetales bacterium | reverse complement strand
GGACGGGGAACGCCTTACGGGCTTCAGGAGATACCGGTTTTCAAGATTTGTACCCAGCATTCCATGAATGAGAAGTGGCCGGATCTGTTCGATCTTGACGCCGGATCCGTGGTGACCGGAGAGAAGACCATCGCACAGTTGGGACATGAACTTTACGGAAGAATCCTGGATGTTCTCGGCGGAGAAAAGACTGCGGCCGAGAAGTACGGTCTGTACAACGATTTCATCGTTTTCAATCCGGCTCCGATAACGTGACGGTCCGTCTTGGAGGATAAATGTCAATCAAGAGATATGCACAGGTAGGCACGGGCGGAAGGGCCCGGATGTATTATGAGGCAGTTGCCTCGAAGTATAAGGATATTGCACGCATGGTGGGTTTCTGTGACCAGAGTCCCACAAGAATGGGTTTCGCAAACAGTCTTCTTGAAGAACTCGGGGCGAAAAGGGTTCCGACCTATCTGCCGCACGAGTTCGAGAAGATGATTGCAGAGACGCATCCGGACATCGTCATCGTGACATCGGTCGACCGCACCCACGACGACTACATATGCCGCGCCATGGAGGCCGGCTGCGACGTGATCACGGAGAAGCCGCTCACAATAGACGAAAGGAAGGCCCAGCGGATCATCGACACCCAGAAGAAGACCGGAAGGAACATACGTGTGACATTCAACTACCGCTATGCTCCTTATCATACAAAGGTGCGTGAGCTCATCCGTGACGGAGCCGTCGGAACGCCTACATCCGTGCATTTCGAGTGGCTTCTGAACACGCAGCACGGTGCCGATTACTACAGGCGCTGGCACCGCAACAAGTACAACAGCGGCGGACTTCTGGTCCACAAGGCCACACACCATTTCGACCTTGTCAATTTCTGGCTGGGCGCGGAACCTGAGACCGTATTCGGATTCGGTGCCCTTGACTTCTACGGACGGGCTGCGGCCGAGAAACGCGGTGTGGAGAAATTCTACTACCGGTGCCACGGAAGCGAGGCGGCCAAGGACGATCCGTTCGCAATAGACCTCGAGTCCAATCCGACCCTGAAAGCCCTTTATCTTGATGCCGAGGCAGACAGCGGCTATATCCGTGACCGGAGCGTGTTTTCCGATGACATAAGCATTGAGGACACCATGAATCTGGTGGTGCGTTACAAGAACGGCGTCCAGATGTCGTATTCGCTCACGTCTTACATGCCGTGGGAAGGTTTCAACGTGTCTTTCAACGGTACAGCCGGAAGGATTGAGTATCAGAGCGTCGAGAAGCCGTACATCAACGCCGGAGGGGAGAAGAAGGACGAAGGAGCCACCAAATTCAGCCGGATCCGCGTCTGCCCCATGTTCGCCGAGCCCTATGAGGTTCCGGTGAAGACGGGTGAGGGCGGTCACGGCGGCGGAGACCCCGTGATGCTGGACGACATCTTCCTGGAGAATCCTCCGTACGATGAATTCCACCGGGCCGCCGACTTCCACGACGGAGTGAAGTCCATTCTTGTCGGAATCGCAGGAAACAAGTCGATCGCTTCGGGAATGCCCGTGCAGATAGACAGTCTGGTCAGGTGGTGAGACCGGGGTTGAAGGAATGACAGTATTTGAAGAGGATTTCAGATCTTTTCCTCTGGGGCCTTTCCCTTACGATGCCGAGCACAGCGCAATGGGGGAATACCACTATTTCCCGCCTGCAGGTTACTGCGGTCAATGGTTCGACCCCATAGCCGACTGGTCCTTCCGCGGCCCCACATGGCTTGTCTCCGATGCGGATATGGACGGAGGACGCTGTATCGAGCAGATGCGTCTGACCGAGCCTGCTCCGCGCAAGGCAGTGCCCTGCCTGCGTGCAGGTGATGTGATGTGGGAGGATTATACCGTAAGCGCCGAAGTCAGGGTGATGATCGAAGCCGGTTTCTCCGGGATTCTCTTCCGATACCAGACCAGCATGATGCATTACGGGTTCTTCCTTGTTCCTGGCGGAGTCGAGGTCCACAGGGTCGACAAACTGGAGAGAACGGTTCTTGCCCATGCGGAGGTTCCCTGGAATCCGGATGAATACTGCACCATGTCAGTCAGCCTTGACGGGGACCTGATCAGGTGCTTCCTGAACGGGGTTCCGGTGTTGGAATGCCGTGACGGAAAATTCGATTCCGGGTGCATCGCCCTGTGCGCCTGCAGACCTGCACGGTACAGGAAAGTAAGTGTTGAGATGACGGAGAGCCGGAACCGTGCGTTCGCACTGAAGAAGCAGCTGCAGGAGGAAGAGGAGGCATCTGCCCGCCTCAGGCATCTTCCCGCGAAACTGTGGAAGGCCATCGACCTGAAGGATTTCGGGGCTGCAAGACAGATCAGGTTCGGACATCTCACCGGAACAGACGAATGGTTCTTCGTTATCTGCCAGAACCAGCGCAAGGTCTACAAGGACCGCTATCCGGTGATTTCGTGCATGACCGCAGTCAGCGTGGAGACCGGAGCCGTGCTGTGGCAGATCGGGGAGCCGTGCGACAGCGACGAGGTGGAGAAGCTTACGACCGACCTTCCTTTCCAGATCTACGACATAGACGGAGACGGGGCGGATGAAGTCATCGCATCCTGGGATTTCCGCCTGATGATTCTGGACGGCAGGACGGGAAAGATCAGAAAGAGCGTCCCGACACCGGTCTGCGAAGCTCCCGAGGAGACGGTGACGGGTCTTGAGTTCGGCAGGTACGCCTTCAAACGGCTCAATGTGGATGCCGTCAGGATTGTCAATGTCTCGGGAAACGACAGACCTTCCGATATCCTGATCAAGGACCGTTACTCGCGGCTGTGGGTCTATGACAGTGAACTGAATCTCAAGTGGGAATTCTCGAAATACAACACCGGTCATTTCCCGTTCGCCCATGATTTCAACGGGGACGGACGTGATGAGATCTTCTCATGCTACAACATGGTGGACAGCAGCGGAAATCTCATGTGGTCGCTGCCCATTGAAACGGACCATACGGATGAAATCATCGTCGGGACTTTCGGTCAGGGACAGGATGAGAGGATAGCCATGGTCTCCGGCTGGGAAGGCTTCATAATCGTGTCGAAGGAAGGTGAGATCATTCTGCGGGACATCAACGGGCACGGCCAGAGGATAAGCTGTGCCAACTACTGTCCCGAACGCGAGGGATATGAGATCGCCACCACCACCTACTGGGGGAACAACGGAATCGTCTACCTGCACGACTGCAACGGAAAGGAGATATGGCACCGCGAGATGCTTTCAAACGGCAATGTGATAGCTCCCCTGAACTGGGACGGAAACGGCAGCGAGCTGATCTGGATGAGTGCGCACGAAGGGGCTTTCGACGGTGAGGGGAACAGGGTTCTCGTCCTTCCGGAAGACGGTCATCCGGAGATGTGCACCGAAATCGCCGACCTTACAGGTGACGGCAGGGACGAGATAGTCGTATGGGACAGGCACAGGCTGTTCATATACACGCAGGACGGGGAAGCTCCCGAAGATGCGCGCGGTGTCTACAGACCCGTGAAGTATCCCTGTTACAACGGTTCGAATTATCGCGGAGAGTATTCGTTCTCCCGCTGGGAATAAGAATGGAGGATTGATATGCCTGACAAATATGTGACGTTCGGTGAGATCATGCTGAGACTGAAGTCTCCTGAACACGAAAGGTTTTTTCAGTCACCGCTTCTGGAGGCTACTTTCGGAGGCGGCGAGGCCAATGTCGCGGTATCCCTGGCCACATTCGGGGAGAAGGCCGTCTTCGTGACATCGCTTCCGAAGAACGCAATAGGAGAGGCCGCAGTCGCCGAGCTCAGAAAGCACAATGTCGATACCGGCAGCATCAACATGACAGACAAGGGCCGGGTGGGTATCTATTATCTGGAGACCGGTGCGGACCAGAGGCCGAGCCTTGTCGTTTATGACAGGGAAGCCAGCTCGGTGGCTCTTTCAGGATCTTCCGATTACGATTTCAAGGCCATAATGGACGGAGCCGTCTGGTTCCATGTCACAGGCATTACCCCCGCGGTAAGCCTCAGCTGTGCAGACTGCGCGCTTGAGGCCATGAAGGCCGCAAGGGATGCCGGCGCCACGGTCTCAATAGACCTGAACTACAGGAAGAAGCTGTGGAAGTACGGAAAGAAAGCTCCCGAAGTCATGAGGGAACTCACGAAGTATGCCGATGTCGTAATCGCCAATGAAGAGGACATCCAGAAGTGCCTTGCGATAGAACTCGATCAGGATGTCACGTCCGGCAAGCTGGACAAACAGGCTTACAGGATGCTCACCGACAAAGTGAAGGAGCAGTTCCCGAACGTGAGGCAGGTGGCCGTCACGCTCCGTGAGTCGAAGAGCGCGGACCACAACGGCTGGTCGGCCGCTCTGAACGGAAAGACCGGCTTCTATCTTTCACGGCACTATGAAATCACGGATATCATAGACCGTGTGGGCGGCGGTGACAGCTTCTCCGCAGGTCTGATCTTCGGTCTTTCGAAATATGAAGATGAGGAATATGCCCTGAATTTCGCAGTTGCCGCTTCTGCCTTGAAGCACTCCATTCCCGGAGATTTCAATCTGGCCAGAAGGAGCGAGGTGGAGGCCCTGTGCAAAGGCGACGGTTCCGGAAGAGTACAGAGGTGAAGAATGACTGAATACAATGAGAAACTCAATCAGGTCATTGAGAGCGTGGGTGTTGTCCCGGTAATTGTGCTCAATGATGCGAAGAAAGCCGTTCCTCTGGCCAAAGCCCTGCTTGCAGGAGGGATTCCGTGCATGGAGGTCACTTTCAGGACTGCCGCCGCGGAAGACGCAATAAGGGAGATCCATGAGCAGGTTTCCGGAATCCATTTGGGTGCCGGAACGGTCATCACCGTCGCTCAGGCCGGGAAAGCCGTCGCAGCCGGTGCAAGGTTCATTGTTTCCCCGGGGCTGGACGAGAACATCGTCAGGTGGTGTCAGGAGCGCGATATCGCGGTTTTCCCGGGTGTGTGCACGGCCACCGAGGTCCAGAAAGCGGTCTGTCTGGGGCTTGATACCCTCAAGTTCTTCCCCGCGGAGGCCGCAGGCGGAGTCAACATGATAAAGAACCTCTGCGGACCTTTCCCGAATGTCAGGTTCATGGCCACGGGCGGAATCAGCATGGCGAACATCGCGCAGTATGCAGCCTGCAGACATATTGCTGCTGTCGGAGGTTCCTGGATGGCGAAGGCCGATGCCATCGAGGCGGAGAGGTGGGATGAAATCACGGCAAAGAGCGCCGAAGCGGTTGCTGCGATGAAGCGCTGTAAATAAGGAGTGTCCTGATGGGATTCGTCAACGATAAATTCAGTCTGGAAGGGAAGCTCGCGTGGATTACGGGAGCTTCATACGGAATCGGATATGCAATTGCCTTGTGCTATGCGCGCGCCGGAGCCAGGGTTGCATTCAACTGCAGACACAGGGACGGTCTGGAGAAGGCTCTTGCCGCCTATGCGACCGACGGTGCCGCAGATGTCCGAGGCTACATCTGCGATGTGACGGATGAGGGCCAGGTGAAATCGACTCTGTCACAGATAGAGAAGGATTTCGGTCAGAGTGTCGATATCCTCGTGAACAACGCCGGAATCATCAAAAGGATTCCGATGACCGAGATGTCCGCAGAGGATTTCAGGCAGGTCATAGATATCGATCTCACCGCGGCATTCATCGTCTCGAAGGCCGTTCTGCCTGCAATGGTTGAAAAGAGAAGGGGGAAGATAATCAACATCTGCTCCATGATGAGCGAATTGGGCAGGGAGACCGTCAGCGCCTATGCGGCTGCCAAGGGCGGACTGAAGATGCTTACCCGCAACATCTGTTCCGAATACGGAAAGTACAATATCCAGTGCAACGGACTCGGGCCCGGATACATCGCGACGCCCCAGACGGCTCCGTTGAGGGAAAGACAGCCGGACGGTTCACGGCATCCTTTCGACAGCTTCATAGTCGCAAAGACCCCCGCCGAGAGATGGGGGACGACCGATGACCTTCAGGGGCCGACCCTTTTCCTTGCTTCGGAGGCATCCGATTTCGTGAACGGACAGATTCTGTATGTCGATGGAGGAATTCTGGCCTACATAGGGAAGCAACCCTGAGGATCTAGGCCTGACTGAAGGTCGTCTCGACGTACCGGAGGCTGTTTTCCAGGGTTTCAGGGTTGAAGTTCTCAAGTGTCATGGGGACGTTGTCGACCTTGTACTTCCTGTAGATTCCGAAGATGGTCTTCCAGGGCATGAGGCCTTCTCCGATTGCGATGTTGCCTTTCTTCACGGGGCCTTCTGCGAACGGGTAGTTGGGCATGTAGTCCGCCCAGACGAAGTCCTTGAGATGCATGGCGCTGATATATGGGGAAAGCATCGATACGGCTTCATCGTAATAGGCGCGGAAATCAGGAACACCCTTGATGGGCATGATGTTGACCGCATCGAAAAGACAGCGCAGATGAGGGGATTCGAAAGTCTCCATGACTTTCAGCATCCGTTCCGGAGTGTCTATTGTGTTCTTGTCGGCGACAGCCTCAAGAGCCATTGTGACGTTGTTTTTTTCGGCGGTCTTCAGCAGACGTTCCACCGTTCTGAGGAAGCGGGACCAGTTCCTGTCGGACCATGTGTCCTCGCAACGGATGTTGCGGGCGTCCAGTGATCCTGTTTCCGTGGCGACGAGAGAGGCCCCGAGGGAGCCGGCGACCTCCAGTCCGTTCTCGAACTTCCTCAGTTCGAGCTCAAGGACATCGGAATCCGGATGCGCAGGATTGATGTAGCATCCGAGGATGGCGACCCTCACCTCATACCGGGAAAGGGCCGCCCTTGTGGCTGCCGCCCATTCGTCGGTGAGATGCCCGGGTGCGTCGAGGAAGGCTTTGTTCGGTGCCAGGTGAAGGCAGGAGGGACGGCGGAAGGAAGATGCAAGTTCTCCGATTTCGTCAGCGGTGGCGAATTTCCGTCCGAAGTCGTGTGTTCTGAATCCCAAATCCAACATGCGGATAGGATACATGATTTGATGGATTGTTGCAAATGATTTATAGTAAGAGAGATAGATAAGAAAATGAGTGATAAGGAGAGAGAAATGGACATCAGGTATTCAACGGGAAAGGAACCCTTCAGGCGCATGACAACTGAAGAACTCAGGCAGGAGTTCCTCATCACCGGCATTTTCAAAGCCGATGACGTCAGCGCCGTCTATTCGCATGTGGACAGGATCGTGACCATGGGCGCCATGCCCGTGAACGGAAAGCTGGATCTCGGGAAGAACATTGATCCGTGGAAGGATTTCGGCGTGACATACGTTCTTGAGAGAAGAGAGCTGGGGACAATCAACATCGGCGGTCCCGGAAAGATTCATGCAGACGGAGTCGTGTATCCCATGGCCCACTGGGACGGTCTGTATCTTCCCATGGGTACCAAGAAGGTGGAATTCTCTTCCGATGATCCGGAGAATCCGGCAAAGTTCTACATCTGCACCACGCCGGCACATACTCCCAAACCCGCGACCCATGTGCCTTATGAGAAGGCGATCCACAAACATCTGGGTTCTCAGTCCACAAGCAACGAGAGGACCATCAACCAGTATCTTCATCCCGATGTGCTTGACACCTGCCAGCTTTCAATGGGTCTGACCCATCTTGAGGAAGGGTCCGTGTGGAACACCATGCCCATGCATACCCACGAGAGACGCATGGAAGTCTATTTCTATTTCGATATTCCCAAGGACAATGTCGTTTTCCATTTCATGGGCGAGCCGCAGCAGACGCGCCACATTGCAATGCACAACGACGAGGCCGTGATCAATCCCTCATGGTCCGTCCATGCCGGCTGCGGTACGAGCAACTACACGTTCATCTGGGCCATGTGCGGAGAGAACCGCGCCTACGATGACCAGGACTGGATTGCGACTGAGGACATCAGATAGTTCCTCCGCCCGTTTCCGGGCATTACATCAGGAATCAGAAGAATAAAATAGGGGCCATTGCTTTCGCAACGGCCCCCGGAATAACACGACTCCGTTTTATCAGTCGGTGTACTTCTCGCGCTTCTGATAGTGGGTGTGCAGCAGCTCGTGGGCCTTGTGGCTGCCGGGCTTGCCGAGATACTCGGTGTATGCTGTCTTGATCTCAACGTTGTCGTGGCTCTTGCGCAGCTCCTTGGCCTTGTCCTCCTTGTAGAGGGCCTTGGCACGCTCTGCGCGGATATCGGTGTCCATCTTGACCTGTGAGGAGACGATGGGCTGTCCGCCGCCGTTGACGCATCCGCCCGGGCAGGCCATGACTTCGATGAAGGCATAGTTCTTCTTGCCGGAG
>JAGABK010000020.1 GCA_017614625.1 Spirochaetales bacterium | reverse complement strand
GGGTGGTCTGCGAGAGCTCCGACATCGTCACCACGAAGAGCTGGTTCTCCCAGCATCCGGAGGAGATGAACGACGACGCCGTTTACAGGAAGATGTTCCAGTCAGTCGTCATGAAGGGCGGCAAGATCACAGGCAACAGACAGCTCGCAGGTCTTTTCGAGCAGATGGAGGAGAAGGAATGAGAAAGAGCAGCATCAATTTCATCTTCAACGCGCACCTGCCGTTCGTAAGACATCCGGAATACCCGAAGTTCCTGGAGGAGGACTGGCTGTTCGAGGCCATGAACGAATCCTACCTGCCCCTGCTCAGGATGATGTACGGTCTCAGGGCCGAGGGAACAGGCTTCAGGCTCACGTTCTCCATCAGCCCCACGCTGGGCGCCATGCTGGACGACGAGCTTCTGAACACACGCTTCTCGGCGTACCTTGACGAGCGCATCGAGCTGGCCGACAAGGAGATCTCGCGCCTGTCACGCGACAAGCAGAGAAAGGCGCTGGCCGTCTTCTACAAGGACGAGCTTCTTGCCAACAGGAGCTTCTACGGCGAGGTCTGCCAGGGACGCATCCTCAACGCGTTCAACACGCTTTCCAACGAGGGCTGCCTGGAGCTCATCACCACGACGGCAACCCATGCGTACCTGCCCGTCTACAAGGACTATCCCATCGCGGTCAACGCCCAGATTGAGACAGGAGTGCTGGAGCACATCCGCCACTTCGACAAGATGCCGGAGGGCTTCTGGCTCCCCGAGTGCGGCTACTATCCCGGACTGGAGGAGATGCTGCGCAACCACAACATCAGGTGGACGAGCCTGGGCTCGCAGGCCCTGGTCCTTTCGCCGGACAAGTGCGAAAGGGGCTCCTACAGCCCCGTGAAGTGCCCCAACGGCCTCTACTGCTTCGTCAGGGACGTATCCCTTACCAGCCTGGTATGGTCGGACACAGAAGGCTATCCCACGGACAGCGTCTACCGAGACTTCTACAGGGACATCGGCTTCGACCTGCCGTTCGATTACATCAAGCCCTATGTTCATGAACCCGAGGTCCGGTCGTTCACCGGCTTCAAATACAACGCAGTCACCGGCAGATCCGCGGACAAGGACGTCTACGACCGTGCGAAGGCCGCCGAGCGCGTCGTCTCACATGCGAAGAACTTCCTGTACAACGTCAGAAGCAGGACGGAGAACCTGAACGACCTCCTGGACGTGGATCCCGTCTACACCGTCAGCTTCGACGCAGAGCTCTTCGGCCACTGGTGGTACGAGGGCGTGTCCTGGCTGGAGAACATCATAAGGATGGTCTGGGAGGACGATTCGCTTTCGCTGATCACACCGTCCGATTTCATCGCCACGAAGCCCGAGGTCCAGACCCTGCAGCCGGCCACATCTAGCTGGGGCGAGGGCGGATATTCGGCTGTCTGGGTCGACAGCTCCTCCAACGCATGGCTGTACAGGCACATCTTCAAGGCCCTCGAGAGGATGACGGAGCTTGCCGAGCGCTTCCCCGAGCAGAAGAGCCTGAAGCAGCGCTTCCTCAACCAGGCGGCGCGCGAGACGCTTCTCCTCATGGCGAGCGACTGGCCGTTCATCATCCACAACCAGACAAGCCGCGACTACGCAGTCCAGCGTCTGGAAGGCCACATAGAGAACCTCAATCTTGTCTACGACAACATGTGCAAGAACGCGGTGAACACGGAGTGGCTGGTGAAGGCCGAGAAGAGGGACAACCTGTTCAGGTTCATCGATTACAACATCATGAACGGAAAGCACCTGGACGAGCCGAGTCCGATCTTCACGACAGATTTCACTTCGGAGAAATGACTCCGGTCTCCGAGAAGAAGGTGATGACCATAAGGTCGTCGTTTCCCGTTTCCTGAATGAAATAACTCATCGTCTCGACAGTCTTGTACACGAACGGCTGTTCGTCTCCGTGGATGCGCGCCGTGAAGACTATCTTCTCGTCGCCTGCATGGAAGGAGTTGAACTGGTTGTCCAGCTTGAAGATCCTCCTGAAGGCCGGGATGTCGTCCGGATGCATGGTGGAGCTTATGTCGTCCAGAAGGTCCGTCAGCGTCCCCGCCTTGGCGTAGTTGTGGCTGGTGAGCCTTGAGTCCGTCATGGTGAAGTAACTGTTCTTGCTCAGGTTGGACATGAGCACGACAGGGTATTTCTTGAATACGGTGTCCATCAGCATGTTGATGGTGGACGACTGCCTGTGGGACCTGATGAAGTCCGTCTCGTCGGTCTCCACGGCCTCCTTCGAGCAGAGTTCCAGGAAATCTTCCTCAGAAAGCGGAGGGGCGAAGATGAAGCCCTGGATCTGGTTGCATCCCAGGGTCTTCAGCAGTCCGAGCTGCTCGTCCGTCTCGACGCCCTCGGCGACCGAGTTGAGCCTGAGCCTGTGGGCCAGGTAGACGACCGATTCCAGGAGGACGCGGTCCTTCTCGTCGGTGCAGTTGGAGTTGACCAGCGACCTGTCGATCTTCAGGGTGTCGACGTCGACGCTCTTGATGAACTCGAGCGAGGAGGCGCCGCTTCCGAAGTCGTCGACGGCAACGGCGAAGCCGGCGTTCCTGATCTTGCGGATGAAGGGCTCTATGATGCTCGGCAGGTGGATGTAGGCCGATTCGGTGATCTCGATCTCAATGAGGTTGTGGCTGATTCCGTAGGAGTCGGCGATCTCGCAGAGGCGGTTCTCGATGCTGCGCTCGTACAGGGCGTGCATGCGTGAGAAGTTGACCGAGATCCTGACCTGCGGGATGTCCTGGTCCATCTGGCGCTTGAGCAGCCTGCAGGTCTGGTCGAACATGTACCAGTCCAGCGCGAGGATGGAGCTGTTCTTCTCGAGCTCCGGGATGAACTCGGAGGGGAGGATGAGGGTGTTGTCCGGCTTGATCCACCGGGAGAGGGCCTCGGCTCCCACCAGCTTGTGGGTGTCCGTCTCGTACAGCGGCTGGAAGTACGCCCTGATCTCGTTGTTCCTCATGGCGTCGTTCACGGCCTGGGCCACGCGCTCCGTGTAATGGGTGGGCTGCTGCTCCATCTCGATCTCGCCTTCGTCGATGTATATCCTGCCCTTGAATACCACGCAGTCCTTCGAGCCTCTCTTTCCGATGAGAAGCTGGGTCTCGGCCTCCCTGATGACATCGCGTCCGGCCTTGTCTCCGCCGGGAGCCCATGAGCAGCCGACTGTGACGGTGACGATCTCCCTGACCGGGTCGTCCGTGCGCTCGATGGCCAGTTTCTCAACGGCCTCCTTGACCTTGACGCCCGTCTTCAGCAGGTCTTCCTCGGAGATGTCCTCAAGCACGACGACGAACTCGTCGCCGTTGTACCTGAAGGTCTTGGCGTCCGCAGGCAGGATGCCGGAGATGGCGTCGGTGGTCCACACGAGGACCTTGTCGCCCCGGTCGTTGCAGTATTCGTCGTTGTAGGACTTGAATCCGTCGATGTCGTAGGCCAGGACTCCGTAGTTGCAAGCCCCGTCCTTGCCGATCTCCTTCATGTATTCCGATACGGCGCGCCTGTTCAGGACGCCTGTCTGGATGTCGCGGTAGGATGCGTCGACAAGACCGGACTCCAGCCTGGCGCTTCTCAGGGTTATCAGCCTGAAGACGACGTAGGCCACGATGCTGCTCACACGGATGATGATGTTGCCGTTGAGCACGTAGGCGCCGCGGGGAAGGATGAAGAACGGGACGAGTCCGGAAATGAACATGAACGTCATGCAGATGATGCCCTTGCGTCTGCCGTAGAAGGGCATGAAGGAGCAGATTATGACATAGTAGGTGGAGAGCGAGATCCCGTTGTACGGGGAGATGGCGTCGTTGGCGACTATCATGAAGCACCGGCCGAGGGCCAGGAGGACGACGGTGATGCTTATTGAGAGATGCTGCACGAACATCACGGTCTCAAGGGCCCAGGTGTCCATTTCCCGGTACTTCAGAAGGAGCACCATGCACACAAGCGAGGACGCGGCGCTGAAGAGGATGCCGGAGATGCCGGTCGGGTGCCTGAAGGAAGATATCTCGGCTCCGATGAACCACAGCACGATCCAGAAGACGTCTATGGCGAGCATCAGCGCGGAGACGATGGTCGTGGCGGTGTAGTTCTGGCGGTCGAAGTATTCCTGTTCGATGGCCTTCCTGCCGGCGAGTAGGTTGTTGAGGTTGAAACCTTTTATCTCTGATTTCCTGTCCATGTCAGGCCTGATGCTCCAGCTTCAGCGTCATCGTGCTCTGGTCGCATACCTCCGAGGGTCCGAAGTACTGGATGGCTCCCGGGAAGGTGTAGGCTGTCTCGACGGCCCAGTTCTCCCTGCGCTCTGCGAAGTATCCGAACGGTCCGCCGTCGAGGTCCACGAGGGCCTTCCTGATGACGGGCTTCATCTCGCCGTGGCGCTGCTCGAGGTTCATCATCATGGTGATGGGGATTCCGCCTGCCTGCCATTTGTCGGCGGGAAGGGAGAGGCCCCTGATGCTTGAAAGGTATCCGGAGAGGTCGGAGATCGCCAGAAGGGCGGCGTTGTAGCCCAGGCTGTAGCAGTAGTCGGCGTCGAAGTTCGACGGGAAGGCGCAGCGTCCCTCATAGCCGAAGAAGTGGTTCTGGGCGCTGAACTTGCCGGTGTATGTTCCCTGTGCCTTCATTTCCTTGAGGCGCTTGGAGACCGTCTGGATCAGAAGCTTCTCGGTGGCGATCATGGAGACCTGTACGTTTCCGTGCGGGTCGCGGTCGGCCAGGAGCTGGCCCTTGATCTCGTCGGGAAGACTGTCGAAGACCTTCTTCGACGATGCGCTGATCTTGTCCTCCACGAAGGCGATCTTCTCGGAAACCGTCTCCAGGGCGTTGAACTGCGCCTCTGTCTTCGCCAGGAGGTCGTTGATCTCGCGGATCAGGACCTTGAGGGAGGGGATGAACTCGATCAGTCCCTCGGGAACGAGGACGACTCCGAAGTTCTTTCCGTCCGCGGCGCGCTTTGCGATGACGGACGCTATGTAGTCGGTGATCTCCCCGAGGCTCTGGTTCTTCGCCTCGGCTTCCTCGCCGATGAGGCAGACGTTAGGCTGTGTCTGCAGCGCGCACTCGAGGGTGATGTGGCTGGCGCTTCTGCCCATGAGCCTGATGAAGTGCCAGTACTTGCGCGCCGAGTTGGCGTCGCGCTCGATGTTTCCGATGAGCTCGGAGAATGTCTTGGTTGCGGTGTCGAAGCCGAAGCTGGCCTCGATGCACTCGTTCTTCAGGTCGCCGTCGATCGTCTTGGGGCAGCCGACGACGCAGATGTTCTCGCCCTTGGCCCTGAAGTACTCTGCCAGGACGGCTGCGTTGGTGTTCGAGTCGTCGCCGCCGATGATGACGATGGCGTTGATGCCGTGGCTGCGGCAGACCTTGGTGCAGATCTCGAACTGCTCGGTGGTCTCGAGCTTGGTCCTTCCGCTTCCGATGATGTCGAATCCTCCGGTGTTGCGGTACTCGTCGATCAGCTCGTCGGTCATGACGATGTACTTGTCGTCCAGGATGCCGCTGGGGCCGCCGAGGAAGCCGTAGAGGGTGCTTTCCGGATTGGCCTTCTTCAGGGCGTCATAGAGACCGGAGATGACGTTGTGTCCGCCGGGCGCCTGTCCGCCGGAGAGGATGACGGCCACGTTCATCTTCCTGTGGCAGTCCTTGTTCTTTCCTTCGGTGAAGGAGACCTGCGGAAGTCCGTATGTGTTGGGGAAAAGCTTTTCGATCTGTTCCTGGTCCGAGACGGAGGATGTCTTTCCTCCGGTGACGGGGACGATGGTTGCGATGTCCTTCCTGAGGATCGGGGGAAGCTTGGGATTGTATGCGTATCTGGCGTTCTGAAGAGCTGAAACCTTCATGTTGAGCCTCCTTATCAACTTGTAGTCAATCTATATCAGTTTATAAACTGGATGTGTTTTGTTCAAGGTTGTGCACGGCCGGGATTTGCCATAGAATGGGGAATATGGGATTTGACATCTGGGTGGACGCCGATTCCGTCCCGCAAAACCTCAGGCAGATTGTTCTCAAGGCGGCAGCAAGGCTCGATGCGCCCTGTTTCTTCGTCGCCGACAGGATCCTTCCGGACGTGAGGCAGTACATCGCCGACGACACGCACCGCCTGAGGCAGATTGCCCGCGAGGCGGGTCAGACTGACGAGCAGTCCGTGAAGGCAATCAAGTCGGCCGTCTCGATGGTCGTGGTGGAAAGCGGCGCCGACAGCGCGGACGACTATATCGTCTCCAACGCAAGGCCCGGATCCCTCTGCATCACACATGACATCCCGCTTGCCGCGAGGCTGCTGGAGAAGGGCTGCACCGTCCTGGACGACAGGGGCGGGGAGTACACCGCCGACGACATCAGGACAAGGCTCTCGGACCGTCTGGTAAACCGGGAGCTCAGGTCCTGGGGCGTGTTCGACCAGCAGCAGGGGAAGATGGGGATGCAGGTCCGCAAGGCGTTCGCGGACAACCTGGACAGGGTGATCACAAGACTTGTACGAAGCGAGGCATGACATGGAAGACCTTATGAGGAAACTCGGCGAAGCCAAGAAGCATATCGAATCGAAGACCGGCGCAGCGAAGATAGACGTCGCCCTGGTTCTGGGCTCCGGCCTGGGAGGACTTGCAGACGAGATCTCGGATCCCGTCATCATCCCGTATGCGGAAATACCGCACTTCCCGGTATCGACCGTTCCCGGCCATGCCGGAAGGCTGGTCATAGGAAAGCTGGAAGGGAAGACGGTGCTCTGCATGCAGGGGCGCTTCCATTTCTACGAAGGCTACGAGATGGACCAGATCGCATTCCCCGTGCAGGTCATGAGGATGCTCGGAATCGGGAAGCTGATCCTGACCAACGCCGCAGGCTGCGTGAACACGTCATGGAACGCCGGCGACCTCATGCTGATCACCGACCACATAAAGCTGGCTCCGCAGAGCCCCATGCGCGGACACAACGAGGAGGAGCTCGGACCGCGTTTCTTCGACATGACGAGGGCATACGACCCCGCCCTGAAGGTGATGGCCAGAAGGGCCGCGGAGAAGCTGGGAATCAATCTGCGCGAAGGCGTCTACATGTTCTTCTCGGGTCCGAACTTCGAGACTCCGGCCGAAATCAGGGCTGCAAGGATACTCGGCGCCGACGCCGTGGGAATGTCCACGGTCCCAGAGGCAATAACGGCATCGCACTGCGGAATGAAGACGCTGGGATTCAGCTGCCTGACGAACATGGGCGCAGGAATCCTGGACCAGCCTCTGGGCCATGAAGAGGTCCTGGAGACCGGTCTCAGGGTGAAAAACCAGTTCACTGCCCTGATACGGGCCATGGTTTCGGAAATCTGAGGATCCTCAGAGACTCTCGTATATCACAGTCCCGCGTTTTCTGAGCCATCTGTCCAGAAGGACGGCCAGGACGACCGTCAGGACGAGCCAGATTCCCAGAAGCAGCGTTCCGCCTATTGCGTTGGCCAGGAAGATTCCCGAGAAGATTATCACGACTCCGAGGATCATCGGAGCGAAGAGGGCGATGAAGATTCCCAGGCCCTGCTTGATGACCATCATCTCGCTGGTCCAGTTCAGGTTCGGGTTCTTGAGGTTCATGAACAGTCCGAACTGGGCCTGGGCTATGGCGGCCGCTATGGAAAGGACCACGACGAGTATCGAATCCACGATGCCCAGCTTCAGGACGATGGCCTCGCTTATGGCAAGAAGGACGGCCGGGGGCAGGGAAATCAGGAGCTGGGTCTTCAGCTTGGCGTTGAGAATCTGCATGCTGGAGACGGGAAGGCTCTGAGAGATCCAGATGGTCTTTCCCTCAAGCGACACGGACGGGGCAGTTATGTCGACCATCGCCATCATGGCGCAGATGATTCCGCCCGCGACCACGGGGATGACGGCTTCTCCGCCGCCGAACAACTCCGAGATCGTCCCGAAGACGAACGTTCCCTTTATCAGCAGGAAGACGGCCGCAAGGACCATCATCAGGGCTCCCATTCCGCAGTTCAGGGTGTATGTGGAGCTTGAGGTGAAGCGCTTGAGCTCCCTGAAGAGCAGGGCCTTGTCTGCGCTTCTGGCCTTGGAGCTGTCGCCCTTGTACACGGTCCTGGAGGCGCCCGTCTTGGTGGTGACGATCTTGATGAAGGTCCTGTTCAGGATCAGGTAGACCGCGACCGTGAGGACTATGACAACAGCGCTGACGACCAGCATGGGGACGGTCTCTCCGGCGCCTGTCTTTCCTATGAAGTACAGGGGCTTGACGGCTCCCTCGATCTTTATCTCCATGGACGTGATGTTGTTGATGAAGTCCTGGATGATGTTGACGGCCTTGAAGTAGATGAAGTAGTAGAGTCCGATTCCGGCAAGGGCGATGAACGTGGTGGCCAGGCTCTTGTTCTTCATCTTCAGGCTGATCCTTGCGACGACCCATCCCAGGCCCGTGGAGAGCACCAGGACGAAGAGCGTCGTCATCACGGTGAGGACGATGGGGCCTACGATGGAGGCCACGCTCGCCGGCACTGCGATCCAGTACATGATGCACATGGGGATGAGGACGACCAGGGTGTACATGAGGTCCATGAGATAGACGCCCAGAAGTCTGGCGACCATGATGTGGCGGACGGGGATGGGCATGGACAGCAGGAAGTCGTTGTCCTTGGCCAGGTACAGGCTGGAGTAGGATGAGAACACGCTGCCGAAGATTCCCAGGATTATGGCCACGCCGTCCATGATGAGGAAGTAAAGCCAGTCGAATCC
This sequence comes from Spirochaetales bacterium, assembly GCA_017614625.1. Classification (GTDB taxonomy): domain Bacteria; phylum Spirochaetota; class Spirochaetia; order Sphaerochaetales; family Sphaerochaetaceae; genus UBA9732. The sequence continues at coordinate 11,850 of JAGABK010000020.1, read as the reverse complement.
GGCCTCGGACAGGGGACCTGCCATGGAACCTGCCATGACGGTGAACATGCCTCCCAGGACGCCGACGAGGAGGACGAGGTAGAGCAGGATGGATGTGACGATTCTGCCCTTGGTCTTCGCCCGGTTGCGTCTGTAGTCGTAGAAGAAGCTCTTGTTTATCTCAAGAAGCTGCTTTCTTATCAGGGTTTTCAGCATGGTCAGTCCTCCAGCTCCAGGAAGACGCTCTCGAGAGAGCTGTCACCCTTGACTTCCTCCATGGTTCCGCTCTTGATGAGCTTTCCGGCCTTGATGATGGCGACCTTGTCGCACAGCTTCTCGGCGACCTCGAGGACGTGGGTGGAGAAGAAGATGGCTCCGCCGTTGTCGCACAGCTCGCGCATCATGGTCTTGAGGTTGTGGGAGGCCACGGGGTCGAGTCCGACGAACGGCTCGTCCATGATGATCAGCCTGGGCTGGTGGATCCATGCGGAGATGATGGCCAGCTTCTGCTTCATTCCGTGGGAGTATTCGTTGACCGGCTTGGCCAGGTCGTCTGTCAGGTCGAAGACATCGGCGTACTTCTTGATGCGCTCCTGCCTGTCCGCGGCGCTGACTCCGAAGACGTCGGCGATGAAATTGAGGTACTTGATTCCGGTCATGTAGTCGTAAAGATCGGGGTTGTCGGGGATATAGGCCATCTTTTTCTTGCAGACGATGGGATCGGTCTTGATGGAGGAACCATCGATGGTGATCTCTCCCTCGTCGAATCCGAGGATTCCCGCTACCGCCTTGATTGTGGTGGTCTTTCCGGCTCCGTTGTGTCCTATGAAGCCGTAGATCTCTCCGGCGTTGATCGTGAGCGTCAGGTCGTTGACCGCGACCGTCTCGCCGTATTTCTTGGTAAGGTGTGAAATGCTGAGCATGTTTTTCTCCTTGTTCAACCTTGCATTATACCATATTCGCACGCACTTGTCTTGTGAGCCTTGCCCGGGGTCGTTATAATGGACGGAAACGAGGCTCATGCAATGTCGGAAAGAAGAGAGAACAAGGGTACGGAGCGCAACCGCATCATCGTCCGTACCAGCATAATAGGAATAGCTGCGAACCTGCTGCTTGCGGGCTTCAAGGCCGCTGTGGGACTGATCGCCAACTCGATCGCAATTGTGCTCGACGCTGTCAACAACCTTTCGGACGCCCTGTCCTCGATCATAACGATCCTGGGAGCCTGGTTCTCGTCCAGGAAGCCTGACCGCAACCACCCGCTGGGACACGGACGCATCGAGTACATGAGCGCCCTGATAATCGCGTTCCTGGTCCTCTACGCCGGCGCCAGCGCCGCCATATCCTCGTTCAGGAAGATCCTCGATCCGGAGACGCCCGAATACACGGCCGTGACGCTTGTCATCATCGCCGTGGCCGTCCTGGTGAAGATCCTGCTTGGAATGTACTTCAAGCGCCAGGGAAAGAAGGTCAACTCCACGGCCCTTACGGCCTCCGGAAAGGACGCCACCTTCGATGCCATGCTGTCCATCTCCGTCCTCGTTTCCGCCCTGATATTCGTCTTCACCGGCCTTTCGCTGGAGGCCTATGTGGGTCTTCTGATCTCGGTCTTCATCATCAAGTCCGGAATCGAGCTGCTGCTCGAGACGCTGGACGACATCCTCGGAAAGCGTGCCGACTCGGAGCTGTCGAAGAAGATCAAGGAGATCGTCTGCTCGGAGCCCGATGTCCGCGGAGCCTACGACCTGTTCGTCAACAACTACGGACCGGACAAGAACTACGCCTCAATCCACGTTGAGCTTCCCGACACCATGACGGTTGAGCAGGTGGACGTTCTGACGCGCAGGATCCAGGAGAAGGTCTACTTCGAGACCGGAGTAATCCTCACCGGAGTGGGCGTCTATTCCTTCAACACGCAGAACGACGAGGCCGCGCACATCCGCAACGAGGTCCAGGAGCTTGTCATGGACCACAACTGGGTTCTCCAGATGCACGGTTTCTTCGTGGACGTGGAGGCGAAGACCATGCGCTTCGACGTTGTGCTGAGCTTCGAGAGGGACCCGCACGTCTGCATAGACGACCTGCTGCTCGAAGTGCACGAGCAGTATCCTGATTATCAGGTCTCGATCACTCCCGACGTGGACATCACCGACTGAGACCCTGCTGCTGTTGACACTTGCGCCTCTTTCCTGTAAATTTGCAAACGGTTTGCAAATGCAAGCCGATTGCAGATTGAGGATACATGATGGAAGCTTTCGGAGAATACCTGCTTGACGCATTGGTCGACAGCGCGAAGATGCTGCCGTTCCTCTTTGCAGTCTATCTCCTCATCGAGTTCCTCGAACACAGGCTGGGCAACCGTTTCCCGCGTCTTCTGGGAAAGACAACGAAGATAGGGCCCCTGGCAGGAGGCCTTGTGGGTGCCGTGCCGCAGTGCGGCCTGGCCGCAGCCAGCGCCAGCCTCTATTCGGGCCGCGTGATCACCCTCGGAACCCTGATGGCCGTTTTCCTCTCGTCGTCCGACGAGATGCTGCCCATAATGATATCCTCGGCCGTGCCGGTCCTGAGGATCCTGAAGATCCTGGGCGCCAAGATCCTGATCGCCGTCATAAGCGGCTACGCTGTGGACCTGGTCCTCAGGTCGTTCGGCCGCATTGACGAGGAGGCCAAGAAGGAGGCAGAGGCCTCGTTCGCTTCCTTCGACCACCACGGCAACATGTTCGTCTGCGCTCTCAGGCGCACTGCGGAGATCTTCATCTACATCTTCGTCTTCTCCCTGGTCCTGAACGTGATAATCGGCTCGGTCGGCGAGGAGAGGATAGCTGGCTTTCTCAGCGGCGTGCCGGTCGTCGGAGAGCTCGCTGCGGGTCTGGTCGGCCTGATTCCCAACTGCGCCTCGTCGGTCATAATCACCGAGCTTTACATCGACGGAATAATCGGACCGGGTCCGCTGTTCTCGGGACTCCTGGTCAACGCAGGCGTGGGGACGCTGGTGCTCCTGAGGTCCGGAAGGGACAAGGGCAGGAGCCTCGGCGTCGTGGGACTGCTCTACGTGCTGGGGGTTCTCTGGGGAATCCTCATAGGCCTTACGGGGCTTTCTTTCTGAGGAGGGGCCATGGCGCAGGAAGGATACAACACCGCCGCGAGGAACAGGATACTCGATTACCTGAAGGACAACATGGACAGGGCCGTGAACGTGAACGATATCCTGAAAGCCCTGCATGACCATGGAAATGAAGTCAATATCACCACGATATACCGTTATCTGGACAAGCTGACGGAGAAGGGCCAGGTGATGAAATACGTGGCCGAGAACGGAACGCGCGCAGTGTACCAGTACGTGGACCGGGAGCACCACTGCGACGAGCACCTGCACCTGCAGTGCATGAAGTGCGGCGCCATAATCCATCTGGACTGCCGGTTCATGGACGAGCTTGCGTCCCATGTCCTGGAGGACCACGGGTTTCTGATCCAGTGCCGCAACTCGATCATCTACGGACTTTGCGAAAAGTGCCGCGGGAGTGAAGAATGAAAGTACTTTATGTCGTCAACAACTGCTACGTGAAGGGCAACGGCCTCTCGGCCTCTGCCCAGAGAACGATCAGATACCTGAGGGAGGCGGGTCTTGAAGTGAAGGTCCTCTCGGGCCTTGACGAGAACAACCCGGAGAAGCCGGACTTCATCCTTCCCAACTGGAAGGTTCCCATCTTCGACGACCTGATCCACAAGCAGGGCTATTCCTTCGCTGACATCGACCGCGAGGTCATCCAGCAGGCCATAGACTGGGCCGACATCGTCCATCTGGAGGAGCCGTTCCTGCTTCAGATGGAGGTCGCCAGAATGACCGTGAAGTCGGGAAAGAGGCTGACGGCCACATACCACCTGCATCCGGAGAACCTCTTCTCGTCCATCCACATGAGGAAGAACCCGCTTCTCAACGGACCGACCATGGGGCTGTGGCGCGACAGCGTCTTCAACAAGTGCCTGATGATCCAGTGCCCGACGGAGAACGTCAGGCGCCGCCTGGTCAAGTGGCACTTCAAGCCGGAGCTCCGCGTCATCACCAACGGAATGCTTCCGCACGAGGGGCTGGGACCGGATTCGCCGATCTGCGCCTCGGACAGCCCGGACGGCACGTTCCGGATTGTGACCACGGGAAGGTTTTCCGTCGAAAAGGACCAGATAACCCTTCTCAAGGCAATGAAACACTCAAAATACGCCGACAGGATCCGCCTTGTTTTCGCGGGCCGCGGCCCCATAGGCGACAGCCTGAAGAAGAAGGCCGCCTCGCTTGTAAGCAAGGGAATCCTTAAATACGAGCCGGACTTCGGCTTCCACAGCCTGGACGAGCTTGAGGAGATCTACAGGAAATCCGACCTGTACATCCACTGCGCCACGGTCGAGGTCGAGGGCCTTTCCTGCATGGAGGCAATCGAGCTGGGTCTCGTGCCGGTCATCGCCACCGGAAAGCTCACCGCCACGGCCCAGTACGCGCTGTCGGAAAAGAGCACCTACCGCGCCCGCAACGCAAAGGAGCTGGCCAAGCGCATCGACTACTGGCTGGACCACGACGCCCTGCGCAGGGCCGAGGCGAAGCTGTATCTTGGCATGGGAAGCGAGTACGACATCCACAAGTCGATTGACAAACTCGTGAGGATGTATGAGGATGTCATGAAGATGGCATTGGAGAGGTGAATTATGAGAAAGAGCGTTTTGTTTTTATGCATTCTTCTTGCATGTCTGCTGTGCGGATGCCGGGGCAGGAGCCTGCAGCTTTCCAACACATACAAGGACTCTGAGAAGTACCAGGCAGGCAGCTTCTCATACAGGGCCTCGGACATCGACGCCATAAGCATCGACTACAATTCCGGCGACGTGACGATAGTCCAGTCGGATTCGGCCACGCTGAATGTCACTGAGAACGGTCTGAGCCTCTCGGACGCCCAGAAGGTCCACTGGTATCTGGACGGAAGGACGCTCAGGATCAAGTTCTGCAAGAGCGGCTTCACGGGAACGTTCCTGATGAACTCCAAGAAGCTCACCGTCGAGATTCCCGCGGGAATCAGGGTCGACGCCGCGGTCACCAGCGGAAACATCGCCTTCGCCACGGACATCGAGGCCAGTGAGCTCAACATCGCAGCCACATCGGGCAGCATCGGGGCCCTGACGCTCAAGTCGAACAGCCTGAACGCCGGCATGACGTCCGGAACCATCAGGATTGACAGGATCGATACCGGAGAGGCCGCCTTCGGAGTCACATCCGGCAGCATCTTCATCGACACCCTGATCGCCGACCGGGCCAATCTGGGAGGCACATCCTGCCGCGTGGAGGTCACAGTGGCCATCGTCGACGAGATCAACATGGGAGCCACCAGCGGAAACCTTAAGGTGGGTCTTGCAAGCTGCAGGAAGGCGGAAATCGAGTGCGCCAGCGGCGACATCGACATCACGGCGCTTCCGGCAGACGGTGCGACGGTGCAGTACGCCAGGACCAGCGGAAGCCTCAAGGCCAGCGGATACTCGACCGTGGACGGCAAGCTCGTCTTCGGAAAAGGCGGCTGCCAGCTGAAGGTCGGAACCACAAGCGGAGACCTCTCGATCTCCGAAGGCGGTGCTTTCATCTCCATAAGACTTGCCGCCAATCCCACCACGGGCTGCACCTGGCGCGTGGAGGTCAAGGACCCGACAGTCGTGAGGTACGAGGGCTCGGAGTACGAGCCCGACAAGGTCGCGGAAGGGATCGTCGGAAGCGGCGGATATGAAACCTTCATCTTCAGATGCCTCAAGCAGGGAGAGACCGAGGTGGACTTCATCTACGGCCATGCATGGGCCAAGGACGAGATCTACGACGGGATGACAGCCCAGATCCGCGTGGACTCCAAGCTCAAGGGAACTGCGGTATATCCCGTGTCCGGGCTCAAGTGATTACGGTATAAAAATACAGGGCTTTTACAAATTTCTCTTTGCTGTTATCATACACAGTAACAATATTTCATCCGGAGGCTTGGTATGGAAAAACTGAACATTGGTATTCTCGGTGCAACAGGAATGGTCGGTCAGCGTTTCGTGACCCTGCTTGCAGACCATCCGTGGTTTGAGATCAAGGTGCTTGCCGCATCTCCCAGGTCCGCCGGAAAGACCTACGAACAGGCGATCGAGGGCAAGTGGAGAATCGACGTCCCTATGCCCGAGAAGGTCAAGGACATCGTCGTCATGGACGTTTCGAACGTCAGGGAAGTCGCCTCCAAGGTCGATTTCGTCTTCTCCGCTGTGGACATGAAGAAGGAGGAGATCAAGGCCATCGAGGAGGAGTACGCCAAGGCAGAGGTTCCCGTCGTCTCCAACAACTCGGCCCACAGATGGACCAAGGATGTTCCCATGGTCATCCCCGAGATCAACGTCGAGCACTACAAGATCATCGACGCACAGAAGAAGCGTCTGGGAACGAAGCGCGGATTCATCGCCGTAAAGCCCAACTGCTCCATCCAGTCCTATCCGCCGGCTTTCGCCGCATGGAAGGAGTTCGAGCCCTATGAGGCTGTGATCTCCACATACCAGGCCATCTCAGGCGCAGGAAAGAACTTCGAGACCTGGCCCGAGATGATCGGAAACATCATCCCGTACATCGGAGGCGAGGAGGAGAAATCCGAGCTCGAGCCGCTGAAGGTCTTCGGCCACATCGAGGGCGACGAGATCATCACGGGCGACTGCATGAAGATCTCCGCACAGTGCATCCGCGTTCCGGTCCTCAACGGACATACGGCCACCGTTTCCGTGAAGCTCCGCAAGAAGGCCACCAAGGAGCAGCTGATCGAGAAGCTGCGCTCCTTCAAGGGACTTCCTCAGGAGTACGGCCTTCCTTCGGCTCCCAAGCAGTTCATCCAGTACCTGGAGGATGACAACAGGCCCCAGGTCGCCCTGGACGTGAACTATGAGAACGGAATGGGAATCTCCATCGGAAGGCTGCGCGAGGACAGCATCTACGACTGGAAGTTCGTAGGACTGAGCCACAACACGCTGCGCGGCGCCGCAGGCGGCGGAGTTGAAGCCGCCGAGATGCTCTACAAGCTCGGCTACATCTCAAAGAAGTGAATTCCATGAGCGTGCTCTATTTCGCAGGCGGATGTTTCTGGGGAACTGAGCACGCTTTCAGTCTCCTTGACGGGGTCACTGCCACAGAGGTGGGCTACGCCAACGGTCATGTCCCCGATCCCACATACCAGCAGGTCAAAAGATCAGACACGGGCCATCGCGAGACGGTCAGGGTCTCGTTCGACCCGAGCCGCATCTCCGTTTCCACGCTGCTTCAGGCCTTCTTCATCTGCATAGACCCGGAGCAGGAGGACGGGCAGGGGCACGACATAGGGGACCAGTACAGGACCGGTATCTACTACGATCCGATGCTCATAGACGAGACCCTTCTGAAGGAAGTGGAGGCGTTCTATTATTCCGAAAAAGGAAAACATGAGCGTTTTTATACTGAACTCAAGCCTTTGGATTGCTTTTACGGCGCGGAGGAGTATCATCAGAAATATCTGGTGAAGAATCCGTCCGGCTACTGCCACGTAACGCTGGGGCAGTTCGCAGCGGTTCGGAAACTCAACGACAGAAGCTGAGGAGGACCCATGTTCGTCTGGACCGCAATCTACATAGAGAAACAGCTAGAGGACCTGCGCGACGCCGTTCTCGGAATCGCGGACGACAACCAGGTCCGCTGCCCGCTGAAGTTCCTGCCGCTGCATGTCTCTCTTAAGATCTCCTTCGACATTCCGGAGAACCGGGTGGAGGAATGCGTCAAGGCGCTTTGCGACTACTACAGGACCGTGGGGCCTTTCTCGATGGACGTGGAATGCTATGAGCTCAATCCCGGAATCATCTGGATAAAGATGAAGGAGAACGACAGGCTCCGCGAGATCCACGAGCGTCTGGACAGCATGATCGAGAAGGACTTCGGAGTGGCGCGCCACGAGTTCGACAAGTCCTTCATCTACCACTGCACGCTGCTTACGGACGAGACGGAAAAGCTTCAGACGGTCTACGACCTGATTAAGAAAACACCTTGTCCCACAAAGATTTACGCGAGGTCGTTCCTCATTGGTCTGTCAGAGGACGGACTGCCAGGGACATTCCGGGTATACAGGCATTCCCATCTTGGTTCCGAGGTTTCGGTAAGGGATCAGTGGGAGGCCTTCGACAGCTCGCGCTGAACATCGACGATCACATTGAAGACTCTTCCTGCGGCTCTCTCCAGGGCCCTGCCGTCGGCTATGGCCAGGACGATGCGCGCGGACTTTTCATCTCCCTCTGACAGGAGCTCCGCCGCCTTTGCGACCGCGGCGTCGTTGAGGCCGGTCTCGGTCGAGCGGGCATCCGCATTGACCGCGCTGAGCCTATCTATGTAAAGTCTGTATTCGTCGTCGATTATCTCCTGCCACTCGTTCATGGTGCGCCACAGCCCGGTTCCCACATCGTCCTCGTCCTCAAGCTCGTAGTTCAGGTGGTTGTCCATGGCCCGGCAGGGGTCGTCGTGGCCAAGGTCCCAGGAGACTCCGGCAAGCGGATGGAGCGGGATGTAGGGCATGATGCAGGGCTTCCCGAAGGCGGTCCAGAGAGTGCCCAGAATGGGCGTCTCGCCGAAGACGCAGACCGTGCTCTCGATAGTGGTGCTGTAGCAGATGGTCCTTGTGGCGGTGTTGTGCGGAGCTCCTCCGAGATCCGGATAATCCTCCGTTCCCTCGTAGTGGCTGGAAAGGACTTCGGTCAGGTCGTCGAGGCCGATCTTCCTGTCCGGAGTGAAGCTGAACGGGAATACGCTTGCGGTGAACCGTGTGCCCGAAAGCATCGTGATGGCGTGCGAGTTGCGAAGAGTATTTCTTTCAGCCATATAGGAATATGACTGCTGGTAGGTCTTTGCGAAATCGAAGCGTCCGTCGATCTCCTCATAGTATCCGCGCTCCTTGGCGAAGGAGATGAGGGTCTCGGGATAGAGGACGTCCCCGTAGTCCTCGGGGTTGTGCGCAGTGTAGTGGTTGGGAATCACGACCACCTGGTCGTCCGGGCAGCGGATGGCGATGTACTGCCTTCCGTGGACTATCTGGACCAGCCAGGCCTCGTCGCGGTCTGCGACGGTGTATGCCCTGCCGCTGGGACCGTAGCCCCAGGCCTCGATCAGGGAGATGATTATCTCCACGCCGTCCCTGGCGCTTGTCGCGCGCTCGGCGACGATGCGGCGAAGGTTGTATTCGATTCCGCCTTCGGTGACGGTGCTGAAGTCCCATTCGTCCTCCTTGGACTCGGCGCAGCTGTTGCTGGCGATGTAGACTCCGTTGTCGTTGTAGAAGCTGTCGGCGTAGGAGACGCCGGAGCCCCAGTCCTTGACCTCGCTCCAGTAGTATCCGAACGTGTGGGAGACCTGCGGGATGTCGGCGCGGAAGAAATCGGCGGGAAGATATGAATCATCCTCCCAGTCGCGCGGCGGGACGTAGTAGTGGTATACGGTTATGTTGCCGGCATCGTCCTCGTTGTGGGCGACGATCACGCGGCCGGTCGAAGAGACATCCTTTCCTACAAGTATGGTCGTGCAGGCCCAGGCGGAGAAGGACGCGAGAAAGACAAGGCACAGAAGTGCCGCGAGACGACGCGTTGTCCTGCTCATGGGCCGGGAATCACTTGATCGTGAAGAAATCAATCAGTCCCGTTACGGTGAGGACTTCCCTGACTGTGTCGGAGACGTTCTCGAGGGTCATCTGGCCCTGGGTCTTCATGACCTTGAAAGCTGACAGGAGAACCCTGACGCCTGCGGACGAGATGTACTCAAGTCCCTTGAGGTCCATGACAAGGTCTGTGACGCCTGAAAGTGAGGCCGTGAGGTCCGATCCGAGAATGGGAGATGTGTTGGTGTCCAGTCTTCCCGTGACGGTGTATGTGAGTTTTGTGCCTTCGCTTTTCTTGGTGAATTCCATAGGTGATCTCCTTTCTACCCAATAATACTCCATAAACGGCATAATAATTAAGTGTTTTTTCCTCAAATTATGAAGAATCGCGCCCGAATATGTTATCATCTGCTCGGAGGCATGGAAAAAATGAGAAAGATTTGGAAAATAGTCATAGGCGGAATTCAGAGCAAGATATTCAACATCTTCCTTATGACGATGATCATACTTCTGGCGGTCTTCATGTCAGTCGTCTCCTACCAAAACAAGAACCTGTCGAGGATCTTCGCCTCTGCCAGCTCCAACCAGCAGAACTCCATACGCGAGATATCGTCCCAGACTATGGACGCCGTGATAAATGCGAGTCTGACGAAGACCACCAGGCTTGAGGCCTACATAGCCGACAGTCTGTTCTCAAGGCTGGCTGCGAACGTCACCGTACTCGGCGATGCCGTAAAGGATGTCTATCTGAATCCGGAAAACTACAACGAACGTCCCGTATCGCGTCCCGACCCGGAGCAGGAGGGGAACCTGTCGCTCCAGCATGTGGCCGGAAATCCGGATTCCATGACAGCCAGACTGGGCAATCTGGAGAACCTGATCAAGTCTCTTGTACTCAACGGCCAGCTGAACTCCCTCTTCATAGGAACCCCCGACGGAGTCTTCCTCATCTGCGACGCAAGACAGCAGGAGAAGTACAACGATGACGGAACCGTCAAGAAATACGATGTGGTGAACCGCCCCTGGTACATCGCGACCGCGGCATCCGGCGAACTGTATTTCTCCGACATTGAGAAGGATTCGTTTTCCGACGATCTGGGAATCGTCTGCTCTTATCCCGTGTACGACGCGGACGGCGCCCTTGTGGCTGTCGTGGGAGCGGACCTGTTCGTCAACAACATCTCGGATTACATAGAGTCCTCGTACTCCGAGGGAAGCTTCACAATCATAGTCAACTCCAACATGGAGATCATTTTCGCTCCCGAGAAGCAGGAAATCTTCGATACGGGCAAGATGGTACCCGAAAGGAACCTCCGGGAATATCTGGCCGCGGCGACGGCAGGGGACATGGATCTGCATGTGGTCGATGTCGAGGGAACCGAATACTTCATGACAGCCGCCAAAATCAGTACCATCGACTGGACGGCTGTGTCGGTCGTTGACAAGAAACTCACCGAAGGGCCTTCGGATACGATGATCGCCACTTTCGGTCAGATTTCCGCAGCCTCTGCGGAAGAGTTCAACTACGGTGTGTCCAAATCGCGTGCGACGACGCTGGTCCTGATTCTGGTAGTCTTCGTCGTGGGATCGTCGGTGTCGATCGTCCTGTCCACAAGAATCGTCAAACCGCTGACGAAGATGACGGAGAACATACGCCACATCAGCGCGAACAACCTTGCTTTCGAGATGGATGACACCTACAAGACCAAGGACGAAGTCGAGATTCTGGCCACATCGTTCGCAGATCTTTCATTCCGTACAAGGAAATATATTGAGGAGATAACAAGAATAACTGCGGAAAAGGAGAGAATCGGCGCGGAGCTCAACGTCGCAACACAGATACAGTCCGACATGCTTCCCAGGATCTTCCCGCCGTTCCCGCTCAGATTCGAGTTCGACATCTACGCAGGCATGAAGCCCGCCAAGGAGGTCGGAGGCGACTTCTACGACTTCTTCATGGTAGACGAGAACCACATAGCCCTTGTCATCGCGGACGTCTCGGGCAAGGGAGTTCCTGCCGCACTGTTCATGGTCATCGCCAAGACCCTGATCAAGAACAGGGCCATGCAGGGCGGAAGTCCGTCCGAGATACTGGAGGACGTGAACCGCCAGCTCTGCGAGGGCAACGAGGCGGAGCTCTTCGTCACCGTCTGGCTCGCCATTATCGACCTGAGGACGGGAGAGGACTTTGCAGGCAACGCCGGCCACGAGCATCCGG
>JAGABK010000211.1 GCA_017614625.1 Spirochaetales bacterium | reverse complement strand
GGGAATTATGGTTATCTCTTTTCCCTGACATTTTCAAAGGAGTAATAGATCTTGAAGAAAGTATTCGCAATCATTCTCATTGCATCTCTCGTGCTCGGAATGGCATTCGCAGCCAAGTCCTCCGGACTCAAGGTCGGAGCACAGGCCGGTTATGGCGCAGAGTTCCTCAAGCTCTCCAAGGATTCCAGTTACATCAAAGTCAACAACGGCGGATTCTACTTGGCTGGTACGGCTGAATACGATTTTTCGGATTCATTTGCCGGAAAGATTGAGCTCGGAATCAACACCATGGGCAAGGCAAAGTACGCAACCATGCTCGGCGGACTCGCCGAAGTCACAGGCACTGCAAGCGAAGCTTCCCCGATGCATTTCTCCGCCTATGTCGGAGGCGAGTTCGCACTTGAGCTTTCGAAGGAATTCAATTTCTACCTCGGAGCAGGTCTCGACGCTCTCATCGGAAAGGAAAGCTCTGATGATGACGCAAAGGTCAACGCCGCAATCGGTCTCGGCCTCGAGGCAGTCGGTGCTTACAGCGTGAACAAGAATGTCGCCATCACATTCGGCGCCAAGTTCGGCTGGCACTTCATCAACACCGATGACGACATCGACGATGCATACGGCAGCCTGGGTGACAACGGTGTTTCAACAAGCAACGTCTCGCTCAAGTTCTTCGCAGGAATCACATACGCTCTGTAATAGGGTCTGATTCCCACAATCCCGGCCTTCGCGGCCGGGCTTTTTTTGTCCATTTGCTGCGCGGGTGTTGATGGCTTTGCTCAGGTCAGCAGGGTCCTGATGATCCTGTCTATGTGCTCCTGCTGAAGCGGGTGCTTTCCGTCATCGAACGTGGTGATGAGACCGTTGCCGGGGAAGATCCCGGAAAGCTCGTAGCTGCCGAGGTTGTTCATCATCCTGTCCCTGTAGTCCTGGCGGTCGATCATTCCGAAATGCTCCCAGTAGAAGACCTGCCCCGTGCGCGGATTCATTATCATGAAGTCGGGACGCATGTCGGATCCGTCGTCCGCCGTGAAGAGGCTTTCGTATTTGTAGGGAATCCCCGCCTTCCTCAGTGAGATCTCGATCCTGTATTCCGCAGCGGACCTGACCAGATGGTTGTCGTCCACCACGACGGCATGGCTTCCGGGTTTGAACCCGAAGGAGGGGAAGGCCGTCTCATTGAACTGCCGGATCCTGCTCTCCATGGTGTCCTCAAGCGGCTTGACCAGTATCTGCTTCCCGGGATGCATGCCGGTGAAGGCCTTCACCACCGGCTGTTTTTTCTCGATGGCGATGAACCGGACGATTGCCTTGAGCTCCTTCTGCGCCGCCTTGAGGACACGCTCTGCGTATTCCTTCTTCGCCAGTCTTGAGATGAGGTTTCGGTCTCCGCAGTAAACGCCCTGTTTGTCCGATTTGTCCTTCTTCCGATAGAATCTGAATTGCTCTCCCTGCACTGATACCCTCAGGTAACCGGAGGGAGAGGATTTCAGATACTTCCTGCATGTTTCCATGTAGGATGACAGTTGTTTTTTCCGTTTCTCCAATTCATTGATCAGCATCATCGACTCCTTTGGCGCCGAAGTAAGCACCTGGAGCCAAATACAAAAAAAGTGCTTACGATATTTTGATTTCCGTAAGCAAATAACAAAGATTTTTCAAAAAGTGCTTACTTTTCAGTTAAGTGTTTACTTAAAGCCGGAAAACCGTTAAGTGAAATACCGGAATCGATGCAAAATTGTCGAATTTTAATATAACTTCCTTCTTGCGGCAGGCCCAATAGTGGGATATTTTGTCCTTACAAGTGGTAAGTTTTCCCAAAAATTGGCCAATTTGAAGGAGAAAGTGGTAAAAATGAACGGTGAGTACCGGAACACCATCGATGAGAAGGGCAGACTCATGATTCCCCCGAAACTCAGGGAACAGCTCGGCTCGTATACCCTCATGCTCACCAAATCCATGGACAACTCCTTATGGCTCTATACAAAGGAAGACTTCGAGGCACTCAACAGGGAAGTCAACTACGGACCGCTCTCGGTGTTCAACCGCAACTCCAGGATGATCGACATGATGGTCATCTCTCCTGCGAGGGAGGTTGAGCTCGACAAGACCGGCAGGCTGGGGATACCCCAGGTCCTGAGGGAATATGCCGGGCTTGAGCCGAAGACCGAATGCGTCCTTCTGGGTTCCATGTCCAAGGTCGAGATCATCAGCTCCAAGAAGTACGACGACATGATGATCCAGTGCAGGGACATGCTGAGTGACGCCGGAAATGAATTGAGCATGCAGAGGATGGGAAAATAGCATGCAATATGTCCATTACTCGGTGATGCAGAACGAGGTGCTTTCGTACCTCGACCCGGGTGACCGGGAGGCCCTGATGGTCGACTGCACGCTGGGAGAGGGCGGGCATTCCAATCTTTTCCTTCGGAAATATCCGAATCTGAAGGTCATAGGGTTGGACAGGGACAGCCGGATAATGGAGAAGGCCAGGAACAGGCTCTCCGGGTTCGGCGACAGGTTTGAGGCGCGCAACATCTGGTTCGACGGGTTCTGGAAGGACTACGACGGGCCGGCTGTTGATTTCGTGCTTTTCGACCTTGGCATAAGCGTATTCCATTATGAGGAATCGGGCAGGGGATTCAGCTTCAAGCGGCAGGAGAAGCTCGACATGAGGCTGGATGTCAACGGAGAGCTGGACGCTTCGGATGTGGTCAATGACTACGACGAGGTCTCGCTTGCCGACCTGATCTTCAGATACGGCGAGGAAAGGTACTCGAGAAGAATCGCCGCTGCGATCTGCAACTACAGGCAGACGAAGAGAATAGAGTACACCAACGAACTGGCCGACATCGTCTGGAACGCGGTTCCGAACGAATACCGGCACAGAAGGATACATCCCGCGACCAAGACCTTCCAGGCTCTGAGGATCGAGGTCAACGGGGAGCTGGACAGAATTGTTCCTGCCCTGGAAGGCGCCGTGAAGGCGCTGAAGCCCGGAGGCAGGATCGCCGTCATCACCTTCCATTCGTTGGAGGACCGGCCGGTCAAATGGTTCTTCAAGGACCACGAGAACATTCTCGAGATCCTGACGAAGAAACCGCTGGAGCCGACGGAAGAGGAGTGTGAGATGAATCCTCCGTCACGGAGCGCGAAGCTCAGAGTGGTGGAGAAACTTGAAAAGGAGCGGGATCCTGCCCGTAAGCGGAACAAATACAGGGACGAGGGGTATTGAAAATGAGAAGCGCGAAACTTGAGAGGACATTCATAATACTCACAATCATATTCATCAACATATGTCTGCTCGTGCCCGTGTGGCAGTCCGCTACAAACACCCAGCTCAGGTGGCAGCTTGCCCATAGCGAGGAGCTTCTGAAGGAGAATGAGGAGCAGAAGATGCTGATTTCGGCATCGATTGCCAGAAAGACAACTCCGGAGTTCATCATCGAACAGTCGGAGGAGTACAATATCGTTTTCACACAGATCGGGTCTGAATCCGGCTCGCTCATGGCGAGCAACAGATAACGCCGCAGAAGCTCAAGGAGTCCGCGATGGCACGCACCAGTTACGACGACTGGAATTTCATGGGTGAGGTCCAGGAGACCGACAGAAGGATCAGGCTCACAAGGACCGCGAAGAACCAGCAGGTCAACAGCCAGAGGAATTCGTTCATATTCCTCTGCATCGTCATTCTTCTGACATTCATGGGCCTCGTGTGCATATACTCTGCCAGCTACGAGATGGCGGTCAACAACGGACTGCCTCATTATTCATATCTGATCAGGCAGGGCATCTATGTCCTTTCAGGCATTGTACTTGCCGTTATGATCAACGTGCTTCCGGAAGGGGCGCTGCGCGTGCTCTCACCGGTGCTTTTCTTCGCAAGCATAATTGCGCTTGCGGTGGACCTCATCATGGGGAAGCAGCTCCTCATGACACCTGACACAGTCAATTTCCTGTTCCTGTCGTGCGTCATGTACATGGCGCAGTATTTCTCTTCGCGCGGGAACAGATTGTCTTCGGCGAAGCAGTACCTTCCGCCTTTCTTCGGATGCTTCCTCGTCCTGGCCCTGATCCTCATGCAGAGGAACTTCTCCTATGCGGCAATGTTCCTGGCTCTTTCGGTCACGATGTTCGCAGCCGGCGGAGTAGGGCTGTTCGGCATCATCCTGGTCGTTCTGTATGTCTCCGTCCCGGTCGCATGCATGATCCTCTCCAAGTCCGAAAGGATCCTGCAGTTCGCAGGCTTCCTGATTCCGGGTCTCGGAACGGGAGCACGCACCGAGGAGGTCCTGGCCGTAAGGTCTGCGGTCTCCAGCGGAGCATGGTTCGGCAAGGGTCTCGGCGGAGGCACCTTCAAGTCCGGCATCATCCCGGACATCACAGGCAGGAACATCCTTGCCTGCATCTGCGAGGAACTCGGATTCTGGGGAGTCGTCATGATCGTCCTTTTCATCGCCCTGTACGCCTTCGTGGGCTACGCGGCTGCGAGAAGGATACGCAGGCAGAACGGCTTCTACTCGAATCTTGCCATCGGCATAACGACCCTTGTGGTCTGGCAGTTCATTCTCAATGTCCTCTGGGTTCTGGGATATCTTCCTACGGATGGTCTTCCGATGCCGTTCTTCTCGTTCGGAATCGGTATCATCCCCATCCTGTTCGAGAGCGGAATCCTCTACAGGATCACACGCGAGAAGCTGACCGGAGAAGACACCGGAAAGGTTCTCGAGTCCATACAGGAAGAACTGATGTTCCCGGAGATCTACGACTTTGAGAAAACTTGAGGCAGTCCTTCTAATCGTTCTTATAATCCTTTTGATTGCAGGAAGTTACATGGCAATCAGGAATATCGGTTTCTTCAGGATCGAGGAAATCGATGTTTCCGTGTCCGGACCTGTGACGAACGTTTCGGCGGACATGCAGAGGATCATCAACCCGCTCAGGGGAATGAACATCTTCGAGGTCAACCTGCAGACGCTGACAAAGACCCTGGAGGCCTTCGACGGAGTGAAGGAAGTCAAGGTCAAACGGTACTTCCCGGACAAGCTGTTGATCGGCATCGCCTACAACGAGATCAGCCTGAAGGCCTTCTCGGTGGACGACGACAGACACGTGAATTACTACTTCATCCACGAGAACGTCCTGGATGAGGTTTCGGAAGAGACATGGACGGAATTCGACAAGCTGGGGGTGGTCGAACTCAATCCGGCATACGCCAACATGATGAGCAAATGGGGAGCCGATTCGGGCTTCTCGAGCATGGTCGTTTTGGCTGAACATTTGGGCGGCAACAACTTGATAACAAGTATGAAATACGATAATAATAATGGTAACGACTTCGGAAGGCTCGTTGTTGATCTGTCGCCGCTAAATTCAATGCTCCACATAAAGGAGCTTGTTTCCGTTCAGGCTCTGGATGAAGCTTTGGAATACATCAGCAGCCATCTTTCCGCAGGCGGAGCTGCGGTCGTTTATGACCTCTATGCAAATGCCTTGGTCAAAAGGACTTAGGAGGTGGGCATGGCTTCTGAGAGAAAAATGATGGGACTTGATATCGGTTCCTCCTGGGTGAGGGCTGTTGTAGGTTCCCTGTCAAAAGACGGCCAGCTCATGGTCGACAGCATCTGCGAGCGTCCCAGCGAAGGCGTGCGCGCCGGTGTGGTCGTCAACGTCGAGCAGACCCTCAAAACCATTTCTTCGGTCATCCAGGAAGCCGAGCTTCAGGCCGGCGCGGAGGTCTCGAGCGTGATCACCGGTATCGGCGGCGGTTCGGTGGGCGGCACACAGTCGCAGGGCGTCGTGGGCATCAACACGAAGGACCTGGAGATCACATCCAACGACATCTACCATTCGCTTGAGGTCGCAAGGGCCTTCGAGCTTCCCGTTGACAGGGAGATACTCCACACGCTGGTCCAGGACTTCTCCGTGGACGGAAAGAGCGGAATCAAGGATCCCGTCGACATGACGGGCCACAGGCTCGAGAGCAAGGTCCTCATCGTGACCGGCTCGGCCAGCAACTGCTCCAACACCAGAAAGACCCTCCAGAGGGCCGGAATCAGCTCATCAAGGCTCGTCCTTTCCTCGCTCGCCGACGCCGAGGTAGTCCTCAGCACGGATGAGAAGGAAATGGGCACGATACTGATAAATCTCGGCGGCTCGACCGCCAACATGATAGTCTACCAGAACGGTTCGCCGTACTACGTCGGAGGCGTCGACCTGGGTTCCAGCAGCGTGACGAGCGACATCGCCTACATGCTGAACAAGCCCAAGATGGTCGCCGAGCAGGTGAAGGTCGAAAGCGGAAGCTGCTACATCCCGAACGTGCAGGCGGACGAGAAGATCATCATCCCGCAGGTAGGCGGGCTTCCTGCAATCCAGATGCCCAAGAGCGAGCTCTGCAAGATCATCGAGCCCAGGATGGCCGAGATCTTCTCGCTGCTCAAGAAGGACCTGGATTCGAAGCTCCCGCCCTCGACATACGGCGGCGGAGTGGTCCTGGTGGGCGGCGGTTCGCTGCTTTCGGGCGTGACCGACCTGGCATCGGAGATCTTCAGGATGCAGGCGAGGATCGGTTTCCCGGAGGCGCTTCCCGGACTGGACAGGTCGTACATCAACCCGAAGTACACCACGGTCCTGGGACTGCTCAAGACGGAGGCCCGCAAGGCCGTGTCCGTTTCGGGCAACAGGGGTAAGAAGGAAAAGCATTCGGCTAAGTCCGAGGGATTCTTCGGCAAGGTCTCGAAGTTCTTCAGGACGATAATCTGAACGAGAGGAAAGATATGGATTTCGGTATTATTGAGGATTTGCTTCACGATGAACAGACTCCGCCTACTGACATCAAGGTAATCGGTGTCGGCGGTGGCGGCGGAAATGCCATAAACAGAATGATCGAGAACGGTCTCAAGAAGGTCACGTTCGTTGCCATGAACACGGACGTCCAGGCCCTCCAGCGTTCGAACGCCCAGGTCCGCATCCCCATCGGAAAGGAACTGACGGGCGGTCTCGGCGCAGGCGGAATCCCCGAGATGGGTCAGAAGGCCGCCGAGGAGAGCAAGGATGAGATCCGCGACATCCTCGAGGGAACCGACATGGTCTTCATCACCGCAGGCATGGGCGGCGGCACCGGAACAGGCGCGGCTCCCGTCGTCGCGGAGATCGCCAAGGGCATGAACATCCTCACGGTCGCAGTCGTCACCACGCCGTTCGCGTTCGAGGGCCGCAAGAAGCTCCAGTTCGCCAACGAGGGAATCGACAGGCTACGCAAGAACGTCGACACGCTGATCCTGATCCCGAACCAGTACCTGCTCAAGGTCGCCGAGAACAACACTCCGATCAAGCAGGCCTTCCTCATGGCCGACGATGTCCTGAGACAG
>JAGABK010000210.1 GCA_017614625.1 Spirochaetales bacterium | reverse complement strand
CCATCGGATGGACACTGCTGAAGAAGGGTGAGCTTTACAACGGTCTTGGGGATTTCTCCTATCTGAAGAGAAAGCTCCGCATCTACAAAATGACAGCCATCGACTCCAGATGCTTTGGCGAGTGCCTGAAGTGATGGCCGTCCTGACTTTGTAGTAACACCTACGAGGTCAAGTCTAATGTCAAAGGACTCTCAAATCAATCCTCATCCCGAGGATGGTTCCATGTATTGTCGTCAACTGCTCAAACTTCAGGTTCTAAGAACCCGAAGATTGGGAGTGGACAGCTTTGGACAAATAAAAACGACTGGCCGGAGCCAGTCGTCATTAAGTTTCAGTATGTCGGATTATTATAACGACAAATCACCTGTCGGAGAGATGTCCGTGCACTTCATGCGGTAGGAATAACCGTTGTATCCCGTATCCGAATGGCTTGTGACGCTGAAACAGTTCGATTCCGCATTGTAGCCGTCGTACACGCGCAGCTGAAGGTTCTTGCCTGCATCGGGATAGCCTGTGATGTTCTGCTTCTCAAGCTCGACTCCGATGGGGCCGAAGCAGAACTTGGTTGACTGGATCTTGATGTCGGCTTCCGCAGAAGTCAGGGCTGCAAGTGTGCTGGCTTCCGTATCAGCGGTGAACCACATGTAAGCGTTGCCGTAGAAGTCGAACGCCATGACGAGGTACTTTCCCTTGGCAACCGGGTTGGTGATCAATCTGGTGTCCTCGGGGTAGGCGCTGACATAGAAGGTGTCCCTGGGAACGCGGGAACCGCTGTAATCGAAATAGTCCTCGTCGCTGGGCTTGCTGTCGATTCCGCCCTTTCCGTCGGATCTGTACGGCCAGCTGTCGTCGGAGAACTTGATGATGGTCTTTCCGCTTGTGTTGATCTCAAGGGAATAGGTCACGGTGGACTCGACCGGATCCTCCGCTCCCTCTGTTCCGATGTTGTAGTAATCGTTCCAGTTTCCGAACACCTCTTTCTTTACGGTGTAGCTTCCGCTGGTGAAGGTGTAGGTAGTGTTCTTGTCGAAGATGTAGGTTCCGTCGATGTCCACGGCATCCATCTTGACGACATGGTATGTGCCCACGCAGTCGATGTCCTGGTAGGTGACCTTGAAGGTCTTGTTCTCGCCTTCCACGAAAGTTCCTTCGTCGTCGGTCTTGATGGTCAGGTCTGTCGACTTGAGGCTGAGGGTCGTGATCTTGCCGTTGGTGTCGGTGTAGTACACGGTGCCGGAGAGGTCGGCCTTGGTGTTGCCTACGGCATAATACTGCTCGTAGTTGCCGAGCACGAGGGTCGCGGGTCTTGTCGGGGTGGGAACCACCGAATCCGAGCCGCCGCCTCCGCCGGGGTTGTTCTTGCAGCTGACTGTCACTGCCAGAAGCAGTGCGCAGATGAGAATGAACGGGATAAAGTATAGCATGAGATTATAAAGTAAAAATTAATCTTTGTTCAACCAAGAACTTGACGGGCTTGTCCCTCCGCAAAGGAAAAGGGTATAGTCGGGATGCATGCGCACGGAAACCGGAACCTTCGGTCCGTTCGTCATCGAAGCGGACATTGAAAAGACAAGGAATCTCTATGACAAAGCCCCGTTCATCACGCAGGGCTGCTCCTGCGAGGGGTGCCGCAACTTCATGACGGCGGCAGAACGATTCCCTCAGTCCGTGAAGGGATTCTTCCGGTCTTTGGGCATCGACCTGAGGAAGGCGGCCGAGGTCTACACAATCTCTGGTCCGGATGAGACCGCAGAGGGCCTGATTGCGCATTACGGAGGGTTCTGCCACCTGTGCGGGACCCTTGTGAAGCAGGACCCGGAAGCCTGGTACACCGTCGCGGAGGGCTTCAACGTGAGGCTCACCGACGACATCTCTCTGCCGGAGGACGGCCTCGAGGGGCCTGCGGTGCAGATTGAGTTGGACTTCTGCTCTGTGCCGTGGTACACTGGCATGGATGTTTGACCAGTACCCGCACTTCGACATGTCGCGCAGGATCCTGCGCATGCACCTCAGGCCGCTGATCTGGCTTCTCTGCCTTCCGGCGCTGATTTCACACAGAAACCATCTCGAGAAGATAGACATGGAGGGGATCAGGCCCCCGTACCTGCTTCTGTGCAACCACAACGCCTTCATGGACTTCAAGGTGGCAACCAAAGCCATCTTCCCGCACAGGGCGAACTACGTGGTGGCCATCGACGGTTTTCTGAAGAGGGAGTGGCTTCTGCGGTTCATCGGGTGCATCTGCAAGCGCAAGTTCACACGTGACATTACTCTCGTCAAACAACTCAAGGAAGTTGCAAGCCGCGGAGACATCCCGGCCATTTATCCCGAGGCGCGCTATTCGCTGTGCGGAACGAACGCCGTGCTTCCGGCGTCGATCGGCAAGCTGGCCAAGTTCCTGGGCCTTCCGGTCGTGACGCTGGTCTGCCACGGGCACCACATCAACTCGCCGTTCTGGAACCTGCACGACAGGAAGGTGAAGGGGACCAAGGCCACCATGAAGTGCCTTTTCACAGAGGAGCAGCTGGAGAAGGCCACCCCGAAGGAGATCTACGACAGGGTCAACGAGGAGTTCCGCTACGACGACTACGCCTGGCAGAAGGAGAACAACATCAGAATCACCTACGACAAGCGTGCGGAGGGACTGCACAAGGTACTCTACCAGTGCCCCTGCTGCGGGACCGAATACCACATGCGCTCGCATGACGACATCCTCGAGTGCACGTCCTGCGGGGCGCAGTGGAGAATGGAGGAGGACGGCTCGCTGAGCGCCTCAGGGCCGCAGGCAGGTGACGGACGGTCCGCCGGCAGGCCTGACTTCACCCACATCCCCGACTGGTACGAATGGGAGCGCGCCAACGTGCGCAGGGAAGTGGAGGCTGGCACCTACAGCTTCAGGTGCACGGCCCAAGAGGACCTCCTGCCCAAGGACAGGTACATACCCATCGGCAAGGCCGAGCTTGTTCACGACATGAGCGGTTTCACGCTCCGCGGCAGGCACGACGACGAGGACTACGAGGTCAAGTGGCCCGCATCGGAGCTGTATTCATGCCATATCGAGTATGATTATCTGGGAAAATACGGGGACTGCGTGGATCTGAACACGCTCAACGACACGTTCTACATCTACCCCGAGGACTGCGAGTTCTCCGTGACCAAGTTCGCCCTGGCCACGGAAGAGCTCTACCAGCACTTCAACGCCGGCAGCGTGGGCTGAGTTTATTCCTCGATTCCGAGGTCGCTTCCCTTCAGGACGCTCAGGCCGGCCTTTGCGAACACCTCCGGCACCTCCGTGGTCTGGAAGACCAGGACCGCGTTGCCGGATACGCTGCTTGTGAGCATGGAGTACATGTACTCGATGCTGATCTCCTTCTTCGCGATCACGTCCAGGACATCCGCAAGTCCGCCCGGCACATCGGGGACCTTGACGGCCACGACGTCCGTGAGCCTGCACACCAGATTCTCCGCCGAAAGGACTCTGACGGTCTTCTCCGGTCTGTCCGTGATGATCCTCAGCACGCCGTAGTCCGATGTCTCGGCGATGTTCAGGGCCTTCAGGTCGATGCCCGCATCCGCGATGATCCTGCAGATATGGGCGAGCTTGCCGGCTTTGTTCTCAAGAAAAACTGAAATCTGCTTGACTTCCATCGTGACCTCCTCAGATCTTCCTCTTGTCGATGACTCTCACGGCCTTGCCTTCGCTGCGGGTGATGGTTCCCGGTGCGACGAGGTGGACGTTGGCATGGATTCCGAGCATCGTCTTGAGCTCGGATACGAGCGACTTCTCGTTCGCGGTGATCTTTCCGAGGCTGTCGGAGAAGTTCTCCTGCGTCATCTCGACCATGACGTCCAGGGTGTCGCTGTTGCTGACCCTGTCTACGACGATCTGGTAGTTGGACGAGTAGCCCTGCTGGATGAGCACGGTCTCGATCTGCGACGGGAATACGTTGACGCCCTTGACGATCAGCATGTCGTCGCTGCGTCCCATGGGTCTGGACATCTTGATGAAGGTCCTTCCGCAGGAGCATTTCTCCTCGGAGAGGATGCAGATGTCGCGGGTCCTGTATCTGAGAAGCGGGAAGCCTTTCTTGGTCAGCGATGTGATGACCAGCTCTCCCTTGGAGCCGTTGGGAAGGATCTCGCCGGTGTCCGGGTCGATCGTCTCGGCATAGAAATGGTCCTCGTTGATGTGCATGCCGCTCTGGGCGCTGCACTCATAGGCCACGCCGGGGCCGCTGAGCTCGGTCAGTCCGTAGATGTCCATGGCCTTGATGCCCAGGTCGCGCTCGATCGAGTGCCTCATGTCCTCGCTCCAGGCCTCGGCTCCGAAGATGCCGCGTCTGAGCCTGATCGAGTTCCTCACTCCGGTTGCGTTGATGACCTCGGCCAGATAGGCCGCGTACGACGGGGTGCAGCACAGGACCGTCGAGCCCAGGTCCTGCATGAACTGCAGCTGGCGCTCCGTGTTTCCCGATGACATGGGAAGGACCATGCATCCGAGCTTCTCCGCGCCGCCGTGGAGTCCCAGGCCGCCGGTGAACAGGCCGTAGCCGTAGCAGACCTGCACGATGTCCTCTTCCGAGATGTCGGCCGCCACGAGGGCCCTGGCCACGCAGTCATCCCACAGGTCGATGTCCTCACGCGTGTAGTAGGCCACGACGCGCTTTCCGGTGGTTCCGCTGGTGGAATGGATGCGCACGCAGTCCTTGGCAGGGACGCCCCTGAGCCCGTCCGGATAGGACTTGCGGAGGTCGTCCTTCGAAAGGAACGGAAGCTTGCCGATGTCTTCGATTCCCCTGATGTCAGCAGGACTCACCCCTGCCTGCTCCATCTTCTCCCTGTAGTAGGGCACATGCTCCCAGACGTATCTGACCTGGGAAACAAGACGTTCGCTCTGCAGCTCCCTCAGCTTTCCGCGGGGAGCGCATTCGGTTTCTTTCTGGTAGTATTTCTCCATACCGTTCTCCTGAATGCGGACATGATACACTTGACCTCACATGCGTGTCCATAAGGTTCACGAAACGAATATGTTTTACAAAATCGTGCATTGCGGGTTACCATGGTCTTGACTATGAGGAGGTAGGGGATGTCAGTAAGAAACCGTCGTCAGTTCATTGTTCTCGCGACAGCCGTATTGTTGGCTGTCGCGATGCTCATATCGTGTTCCACCACGGCCATAAGGACAAAAGGGTTCAAGGAGTGGGACATCCACAGCGAGGTCCAGGCCGCCTACCTTGCCTCCGAAGACTACACACAGCCCCATCTCGTGGGCGCCAGGGGCGTAGGTGAGCAGAGCAAGCCCGTTTCCCCCGTCTTCGAATGGAAGTATTCGGGCGCTGCCAGAGCCGGCATCCTGTCCAGCGTGCTTCTTATTTCCGAGAACGAGGACCTGAGCGGCGCGAAGGAGTACGAGGTCCCTGCGGGCGACACCAGCTTCACCGTGGCCAAAGGAGGCATGAACCTCAAGACCGGCACCAGCTACTACTGGCAGGTGCGCGCCACGCTGGCCGACGGAACCGTGGAGGAGAGTCCGGTGCGCACCTTCTCCACGACAGAAGGAATCAGGAACATTTCAGTCGACGGAGTCACCAATTTCCGCGACCTGGGCGGCAAGACCACCGTCGACGGCGCGAAGGTGAAGCAGGGTCTTCTGTACAGGAGCGGAAGGTACAACACGAAATACGAAAAGACCCTCATTATCACCGAACTCGGAATCGAGCAGGTTCACGAGCTGGGGATAAAGACGGACATCGACCTGCGCGGCGACAAGGACACCGTCAATAAGCAGACCATCTACGCCAACGGCTACCTTGCGGACGGAAGCGAAACGATGGTCAGTCCGCTGGGTGAGGATGTGAATTATGTGCTCATACCCACAATCTGGGACACTTCCCTTCTTGCGGGCCCCGCCGGTG
>JAGABK010000209.1 GCA_017614625.1 Spirochaetales bacterium | reverse complement strand
TGTCTTCATGCGTCCTCCGTTGCACGTCCTCCGGAACACCGAAACGGACGTGAAAATCCATGGGAATCCTATCATAATCAATTACCGAGGTAAATATATTCTTGGGCGCGGGAGGTGTGAAGGACTGCAACCCGGTGTGCAATTTTTTCACACCGTCTTCATTTTTTTCACACCCTGTGATGTTTCCGCACGGCATGAAATGCTCATTTTCTGATTGTTTTCGCCGATTTCCGCCTTTTTTCGGCCGGAAAAGGCACTTGGCACGGTACTTGCTTTATAGAAGGCAGAGCAACAGTTTTTTTCAATATACCTCCTTTTAGTGTGAAGCGTCCGGGTCAGAGCCCCGGACGTTTTCTTTTGTTTCCGGGAGGTGCTCAGAAAGCCAGGTTGGCTCCGATCGTGACCTGATGGTCTGTTCCGCCGCTGCCGAAGGCGAAGTCGTACTGCGCGTATGCGCTGAGGATGTCGGAGATCTCCTTCCTGCCTGTAAGCCTGACATAGCCGTAGTTCATGCGGTCCTCGGAAAGGACACAGTCCTTCTCGTCCACAAGGCTGCTCTTGTAAAGCCAGTCGTACGGCGAGCCCGGCCCCAGGAGGCCGTGGATCATGTAGAAGAACTCGGCTCCGACGTTGACGTTCCCGACCTGCCTGTATGTCACTTCCAGGTCCAGGACCGCCGCGTTGCCGCCGTACGTGTAGCCCACGAAGTGCCTCTGGTAGTTTCCGGCGTCTCCGGCGGCACGCACGATTCCTATATAGCCCAGGCCCGGGTCATCGGCCGGCTGGTCGTCCCTGTAGGTTGAGCGCAGATACAGGTAGGGATAGGTGTAGACCGCCTCGAGGTTCACGCCCAGGATTCCCTTGCCCAGCACGCTCACATGCCTGAGGCCTGCAAGGAAGCCTATCTGGTTCGGCGCCGTGGCTCCGCCGGAGTGCTCGCGCGGAGAGGCGATGTCGTCGAACACGGCCTGGAAATAGGCGTTGAGCCCCTTCGTCACGCCCCAGATTATCTCGATGTCGGCTCTTGCGTTCTGCTTGGAGCCCACGAAGAAGTTGTGGAAGTAATCGGTGGGCGACATGTAGCGCAGGTTGAAGACGCCGGTGTCGTCCTTCCACATCATGGACTCGTCGAAGGCGAAATAGAGCCTGTCGGACAGGTAGTGTCCCTCGACCCTGTTCATCATGTAGAGGTAGATGCCTTCGGATTCGGCGGCAGAGACCCCGTTGAGGACCTCGGGATGCCAGAACGAGCTGACGACGAAGGAGAACTTGTACCTGCTGCCGAAGGCGTTGAACCTCAGCAGGTGGTGGTACGGGAAGTTGTCGCTGACTATCAGGTTGCCGGTCTTTCCGCTTCCGACCGAGAAGCGGTCCTTTCCCAGCTGGATGTTCCAGTCCTGGCCTCCGATCACGGCGAACGCCCTGTCCGGGATGTAGACGTTGATGTCGAAGGTGAATCCGTCAGGCCTGCAGAAGACTATGTCGTAGTTGAAGTTCCTGCTGTAGAACGGCGTTCCGCCGGCCCAGTCGGCGTTCTCCAGCATCTGGGTGTAGAACAGGTAGACAGTCTGTCCGACCTGGGCGTCCGCGTCGAAGCGGAACGTGGCCTTGTCGTTTCTGTGGCCCATCCTGAAGAACTGGTTCTCGACCTCGTCGAACGGGAAGTCGAAGGCGGTGTTGCTGTGGTAGTAGAGGTTGAGGTTGGCCTTGAGGAGGAAGGCCGCGTCGAAGGCGTCGTCCGCGAGCTTCACCAGAGGCTTTCTTCCCATTTCCCTGAGGATGTAGGCGTACAGTTCGGGGCTGGTGCTCTCCGAGACGTTGCCCAGGTATTTCTTCGCCTCGGCCACGGTCCAGGGCCTTGTGGTCGAGGGCATGGCCTTGCCCTCCAGTATGTACAGGGCGTCCATGGCGTCGTACAGGCCGCTGGAAAGAGGTATGACTTTCTGGGAGTTGGCAGCAGATGCCGCAGAAAGGATGATCAGAAGTATTGTGAGGACTGTCGCGGTCTTCTTCATTCTTCCTCTCCGTCCATGATCGTGTGGGTGAAGCAGGAGAAGGTTCCCGTGTGGCAGGCGGGGCCGTCGGGAATGACTTCCACCACCAGCGCGTCGTCGTCGCAGTCGCTGGTGACCGAGACGATGTGCTGGAAGTTGCCGCTGGTCTCGCCCTTGAGCCAGAGCTTCTGGCGCGAACGCGACCAGAAGCAGGTCAGCCTGCGCTCCAGGGAGATCTGAAGGGACTCCCTGTTCATGTAAGCGAGCGTCAGGACCTGCTTGCTCCCGTGGTCCACGACGATGGCCGGAATCAGGCCCTTCTCATCGAATTTCAGTCTGTCCAAATCAAAATCAGCCATTGAAACCTCAAACGATCCTCGCCGGAATACCGTTGTCGGCAAGGACCTTCTTCAGATCCGATATCCTCACTTCGCCGAAGTGGAAGATGGATGCGGCAAGGCCAGCGTCCACCTTGGGAAGGGCCTTGAACAGCTTCACGAAGTCCTCTATGCACCCCGCTCCGCCGCTTGCGATGACAGGTACGTTTACAGCCTCGCACACGGCGTCCAGCATCTCAAGGTCGAAGCCCTTCTTAACCCCGTCGGTGTCTATGCTGTTGAGCACCACCTCACCGGCTCCGTTCTTGACGCAGTCGGAGATCCACTTGACTGCCTCAAGACCTGTGTTCTCGCGCCCGCCCTTGGCGAAGACGCGGAAGACCCCGTCCACGCGCTTGACGTCCGCCGAGATGACGACGCACTGGCTGCCGTAGCGCAGCGCGGCTTCCTTGACGAGCGAGGGGTTGCGGATTGCGCCCGAGTTGACGCTGACCTTGTCGGCCCCGCACTTGAGCACGCGGTCGAAGTCGTCCACCGTGTTTATTCCTCCGCCTACGGTCAGGGGTATGAAGACCCGCGACGCCGTCTCGCGAAGGATGTCGGTGAAGAGCTTTCTTCCGTCGGACGAGGCTGTGATGTAGTAGAAGACCAGTTCGTCCGCCCCGCAGCGCGAATAGTAGTCCGCAAGGTCCACCGGGGATGACACGTCGCGGATGCCCTCGAAGTTTATTCCCTTGACCACGCGGCCGTCGCGCACGTCCAGGCAGGGTATGATTCTCTTGGTTATCATCCGGCCGCCTCCAGCGCGTCTTCGAGCCTTATGGCTCCGGTGTAGTACGCCTTGCCGATTATGGCACCCCAGAGACCCAGGTCCCTGAGCGCCCTTATGTCCTCGATGGTGGAGATTCCGCCGGATGCGGTGACCTTCATGCCGGTCTCCTTCCCGATCCTCTCGTAGAGGCCCAGGTTGGTTCCGTTCATGGCCCCGTCCCTGGAGATGTCGGTCACTATGACGGAGCTTACGCCAATGTCCTCGAGCTCCTTCAGGAAGTCTATGCCGTCCTTCCCGGAGGTCTCCAGCCAGCCCTTGACGGCCACCTTTCCGTCCCTCAGGTCCACGCCCACGGCTATGCGCTCGCCGCCGAATTCGGATACGGCCTGCCTGAGGAAAACCGGGTCCTTCAGGGCCGCGGTGCCCAGGATCACGCGGGAGATGCCTGCGCTCAGATAAAGGTCGACGGTGTCCGCATCCCTTATTCCGCCCCCGATTTCCGAGTACAATCCGGGAATCCGGGCTATCTCCTTCACGGTTTCCAGATTCACGGCGGAGCCTTCTCTGGCTCCGTCCAGGTCCACTATGTGAAGCGCCTTGCAGCCCTTGGCTGCGAAGTCCATGGCGAACTCCCAGGGCCTGTCGCTGTACACGGTGGCCTTCTCGTAGTCGCCTCGCAGAAGCCTCACGGCCTTTCCGCCCAGGATGTCTATAGCAGGAAACAGAATCATGTCAGCGGACCTCCGTGAAAGCCTTCAGGATGTTCAGTCCCACCGTTCCGCTCTTCTCGGGGTGGAACTGAGTGCCGAACACGTTGCCGCGCTCGACGCTCGCCGTCAGGTATCCGCCGTATCCGGTCACGGCGGTGGTGTGCTCCGCGCAGCCTGCGGCGTGGTATGAATGCACGAAGTAGACGTAGTCGCCTTCGTTTATGTACTTGTAGAGAACGGAAGGATTCCTGAATATCAGGGCGTTCCAGCCGATCTGCGGGATCTTCAGGCCCTTCTCTATGGTCTCCGAGATGGGGCGCACCTCGCCGGGAATCAGGCCCAGACCTTCGTGGATCCCGTCCTCGAAGTCCCTGTCGAAGAGCATCTGCATGCCCAGGCAGATTCCAAGAAGCGGCCTGCCCTGCCTGACCAGGTCGAGCACCGTCTCCTCGGTTCCGCTTTCGGAGAATGCGCGGCGCGCGTCGCAGAAGGCTCCGACTCCGGGAAGGATCAGGCGGTCGGCCTCCCTGAGGATGCGCGATTCGCTGGTGACGACAGCCTCTTCCCCGATTGCCGAGAAAGAACTCCTCAGAGAGAAGAGGTTGCCGACCCCGTAGTCGATAATCGCCGTCATCAGAGGACTCCCTTGGTCGAGGGGATCTCCCCGGAGGCGGTCGGGTCGATCGCAACTGCCTTGCGCAGCGCCCTCGATACGGCCTTGAACATGGCTTCGGCGATGTGGTGCGAGTTCAGCCCGTCCCTCTGGCGGATGTGCAGCGTGATTCCCGCGTTTGTCGCGAAGGCGATGAAGAACTCACGGACAAGCTCGGTGTCGAAGGTTCCGATCTTCTCGGTGCGGAAGTCGGCCGTGAAGCAGAGCATCCCGCGTCCGGAGACATCGACCGCTGCCATTATCAGGGCCTCGTCCATCGGGAGGATGATGTCGCCGTAGCGGCAGATGCCGCGCTTGTCGCCCAGGGCCTCTGCGAAGGCCTTTCCGAGGGCGATTCCGATGTCTTCGGTGCTGTGGTGGTCGTCCACGTACGTGTCGCCCTTGCAGGTGAGGTCCAGGTCGAATCTCCCGTGGCGGGCGAACAGGGCCAGCATGTGGTCCAGGAATCCCACTCCCGTGGAGATTGTGCCCTTTCCGGTTCCGTCAAGGTTCAGTTCCAGTCTGATATCCGTCTCGCCAGTCTTTCTTGAAATGGACGCCTTTCTCATCTTTTCTCCTCCAGAAGCGTTCTTGTCGTGTCCAGGAGGGCCTGCATGCTCTCCTTCGTTCCGATCGTTATCCTGCACCAGTTCGAGATCCTCTCCTTGTCGAAATGCCTGACAAGGATGCCCCGATCCTTCAATGACCTGTAGTACTCCCCGCCTTCGATCCTGTCGGACGATGCGAAGATGAAGTTCGCGCCCGAGGGCAGCACCCTGAATCCCAGCGCCTCGAGGCCCCTGACGGTGAACTCCCTGTTCTCCATTATGGTCCGGCAGTTGGCCCTTGTATACTCCCCGTCCGTCAGGATCCCTATTCCCAGGGCCGATGTCATGGAATTCACGTTGTAGGGGTTGGTCGAGTACTTTATGGTGTTCAGGTCCGCTATCAGGGCCTCGCATGCGATGCCGTAGCCCAGCCTTCCGCCGGCGAAGCTGCGGGACTTGGAGAAGGTCTGGCAGACCAGGAGGTTGTCGAACTCCTTCACGAGGCCCACGCTGCTTTCCGTTCCGAAGTCCACGTATGCCTCGTCCACCACGACGATCCTGTTCCTGTCGGCTTCAAGGAGGCGCCTGATCTCCGAGACCGGAAGCGGCATTCCCGTGGGCGCGTTGGGGTTGGCGATGAACACCGTGCCCTTCTTTCCGAAGTAGTCGTCCACGCAGAGCGAGAAGTCCTCCCTCAGGGGGATCAGCTCGTACGGGACGGCGTTCAGCCCTGCAAACACCGGATAGAAGCCGTAGGTGATGTCTGCGAACAGCGCAGGATTGTCCTCGTCGCAGAAGGCCATGAACGCGAAGTTCAGGATCTCGTCCGAGCCGTTTGTGGCAAGCACCATGCGCGGCTTGACGCCGTAGGTGTCGGCAAGGGCCTTCGTCAGAAGCGCGCTCTCCGGGTCGCTGTACAGATTCTGGGGCCTCGTGTTCTGAGCCGCGTAGGCCAGGGCCTTGGGTGAAGGCGGGAACGGGCTCTCGTTGGTGTTGAGCTTTATGTAGCGGCTCATGTCCGAAGGCTGCTCGCCCGGGACGTAGGGCTCAAGGCCCGAATACTTCTTTGAAAAGAATCTGCTCATGCTTTGACCTCCCCTCTGACCAGGGCGCTTCTGGCGTGCGCCTCAAGGCCCTCGCGTCTGGCGAAGAGCGCTATGTCGTCCGCGGCCTTTGCCAGGGCCTGCGGAGTGTAGTACGTGTACTGGTACTTCTTGACGAAGTCGTCCACCGAAAGCGGAGACGAGAACCTTGCCGTACCGCTTGTGGGAAGCGTGTGGTTGGGTCCTGCCAGGTAGTCGCCCAGGGCCTCCGGGCAGCTTCTGCCCAAAAAGACCGAGCCCGCGTTGCGGATATCCGGAAGGTAATCGAACGGGTTGTCCACGCAGACTTCCAGGTGCTCGGGCGCGATGTTGTTGGACACTTCGATGGCCTGTTTCATGGAGGACGCTATGATTATCTTGCCGTTGTTCTCGATAGAGGCCCTCGCTATCTCCTCCCTGGGAAGGACTGAAAGCTGGACCTCGAGCTCCCCGGCGACCTTGTCTGCAAGCTCTTTGCAGTCGGTGACGAGCACCGCGGAGGCGTTCCTGTCGTGCTCGGCCTGGCTGAGCATGTCGGCCGCAAGGACCTTCGGGTTTGATTTTCCGTCGGCGATTATGAGGATCTCGCTCGGACCGGCTATCATGTCTATGGAGACGATTCCGGAGACCTGCTTCTTGGCCTCTGCCACGAAGACGTTGCCAGGTCCCACTATCTTGTCCGCCCTGGGAACGCTCTCCGTCCCGTAGGCCAGGGCACCGATTGCCTGGGCACCGCCCACGCGGAAGACCCTGTCCACACCTGCCACCTTGGCCGCAGCCAGGACGGCCTTGCTGATCTTTCCGTCCTTGCCCGGAGGCGAGACCATGACAACCTGTCCCACACCTGCGAGCTTTGCAGGAATCGTGTCCATGAGGACCGTCGACGGATAGGCCGCCGTTCCTCCGGGAACGTATATGCCGGCAACGGCCACGGGAAGGATCTTCTGTCCCATGACCACCCCGTCGGGAGCGTTGAACTCGAAGCCCTGCCTGATCTGGCGGCTGTGGTATTCCCTGATGTTGGCAGCCGCGCGCTCGAGGACTCTGAGGAACTCCGGGTCCATGGAGGAGGCGGCCTCCTCTATCTCGCAGCGCGGAACCTCTATGGTATCCAGGTCCGCCCCGTCGAAGCGTTTGGTGTAATCGCGAAGGGCCTTGTCTCCCAAGGCGCGTACATCGGCAAGGATGGCCGAGACGGCGGCCGAGACGTCCTTCGAGGATGTTGTGCGCGAGAAGATCTCCTTCTCCAGAGCCGGTCCGTATTCCAGAATCCTGATCATGCCTTCTCCTCCACCGTTTTCCTGAGGCCCGAGATCACGGAGAGGATCTCGGCCTTCTTGAATTCGAACGACGCCTTGTTGGCGATCAGCCTGGCGGAGATGGGCATTATGGTCTCTGTGACCTCAAGCCCGTTCTCGCGCAGCGTGGTGCCCGTCTCGACTATGTCCACGATTACGTCCGACATGCCCAGGACCGGGGCCAGCTCTATGGAACCGTTGAGGCGTATGATGTCTATCTCCCTGCCAAGAGAGCCGTAGTAGGATGCGGCGATCTCCGGGAACTTGGTGGCCACGCGCAGCGTCATGTCCGCGTTGTCCCTGAAGCCCTTCATGGCCGCAACGCACATGCGGCAGACTCCGGTCCTCAGATCCAGCATCTCGTAGACGTCGCTTCTGTATTCGTCGATTATGTCCTTTCCGGCCACGCCGATGTCCGCCGCCCCGCGCTCCACGTACACCGGAACGTCCGAGGGCTTTACCCAGAAGTAGCTCACGCCCTTCTCCTCGTTGGTGAAAATGAGCTTCCTGGAGTCGTCCAGGATGCCCGGGCAGTCGAACCCGGCCTGTGCGAACATGGAGTAGACCTTCTCTCCCAGCCTTCCTTTCGGAAGCGCGATGTCAAGCATTGTCGGACCCTCCCCCGTCGTCCATACGGACCAGCTTCGAGTACCTCAGGTTCTGAGGCACGCTTCTGAGCGTCACGACCGAGGATCCGCCTGCACGAAGCTCGTCGGCCTTTCCCATGACGTCCTTGGGGCTGTCGGTCTCCTTGTACAGAAGGACTATGTCCGCATCCTGGCCCGAGTCGGAGGCGAAGAGCCTCTCGAGCGAATCGAGGTACACGGCGAAACCTATTGCCTTGGACGAGCGGCCCATCCTCTGCATGAGCTTGTCGTACTGGCCGCCGGAGACCACAGGAACGGGAATGCCCTGCACGTAGCCCCTGAAGGTGATTCCGTTGTAGTACTTCATGCCGTCAAGGATGGAGAAATCCAGTCTGACCGAACCGGGGTCCAGGGCCGAGACTATGGCCTGAAGCTCCGAAAGGCACTTCGGGTCCGCGCCCATCTGCTCCAGCATTGCGTATGTCTCCTCGGTATCTCCTTCGAGGATGCACAGCTTTGCGAGCTTAATGAAGGCCGCTGCGCTCTGTTTGTTCTCACGCGCCGCCTTCTCCAGTTCCGAGACATTGCGTGCGGAAAGAGCCGCGACCGCCTGGCTTCTGAGGGAAGCCGGGATATCCTTGAGAAAGCCCTCGACTATGCCAAGGTGCGCAACGGCAAGCACCGAATCCGGCGAGATGAGCGAAAGGCTCTTCTGGGCCAGAAGCGACACCTCGGCCAGCTCCGTGACGGAGACATCGCCTATGCACTCCAGGCCCGCCTGCATGATCTCGCGGAAAGTGCCTGATTTGTCGGAGACGCGGTAGACGTTCTCGTCGTAGCAGATGCGCGAGACTCCGCCGCGCACGTCCTTGGTGCTCCTGACAATCGAGAGCGTCACGTCCGGCTTGAGGGCCATGAGCTT
>JAGABK010000208.1 GCA_017614625.1 Spirochaetales bacterium | reverse complement strand
GCTGGACCTCAAGCTCCTTCTTGGAAACCTCAAGGATGTGGTCGGCATGATATCTGATGACATCGCTTACGGTGCAGACATGGGGAAGCTTGTCCTTGATGACAAGGCAGTTGACCGAAATCTTCTGCTCGCAGTCCGTGTAGGCATAGAGGGCGTCGACGATATCCTTGGTATAGGTTCCCTTCGCAAGGGAGATTTCGATGTTGACGGTATCGGCTGTGAAGTCGCTGACACTCTGAATCTTCAGACGGCCCTTCTTGATGGCTTTCTCGATCGAGTCGATCATCTTCTCGCTGTCGACTCCGAAAGGAAGCTCCTCGATGATGATCTTCTTGGCGTTGGAGGTGTCAAGCTTTGCTCTTACAGCAACCGAACCCAGTCCGTCCTCGTAGTTGGAGACGTCCATGATGCCGCCGCCCGGGAAGTCCGGGTAGAGGGAGAAATCCTCGCCCTTGATGGCCGCGATCTGGGCATCGATGACCTCCAGTGCGTTGTGGGGAAGAATCTTCGTGGACATTCCTACGGCGATGCCCTCGGTTCCCTGGATCAGGACTACGGGAATCTTCGCCGGGAAGACCACAGGCTCCTTGTTTCTGCCGTCATAGGACTCGACATACTCTGTGATTTCGGGGTTATAGAGGACCTTCTTGGCAAATGGGAGCAGGCGGCACTCGATATATCTGGCCGCGGCAGGTCCGTCGCCTGTCATGAAGTTTCCGTAGTTTCCCTGCTTGTCGATGAAAAGGTCGCAGTTTGCAAGATTCACCAGAGCGGTGTAGATGGACTGGTCTCCGTGCGGATGATAGTGCATGGTGGAGCCTACAACGTTGGCGACTTTGTTGAAGCGCCCGTCGTCCATCTCGATCATCGTATGCAGAATACGTCTCTGAACCGGCTTGAGGCCGTCCTCGATATCCGGAATAGCCCTGTCCTTGATGACATAGGAGGCGTATTCAATGAAGTTCTGTCTGAACAGATCCTTTGCGTTTGCCATGTCCCGCCCTCCTTACACCAGATTCTCCATGATGAAGTCGCGCCGCTCGGGCGTGTTGTTCCCCATGTAGAAATTCATGGCCTTGCGGGCCTCGGCAAGGCTGTCTATGGTCACGGGGATGAGCCTCATGTCCTCCCCTATGAACTGTCCGAACTCCTTGGCGGAGATCTCTCCCAGACCTTTGAAGCGGGTGACCTCCGAGCCGCGGATCTGCTTCATCATCGTGTCGCGCTCCTCCTCCGAGTAGCAGTAGGTGGTGACGCTCTTGTTGCGCACGCGGAAGAGAGGCGTGTCCAGGATCCAGACGCGGCCGGCGTGGATCAGGTCCTCGAAATAGCTGAGGAAGTATGTCAGAAGCAGGATGCGGATGTGGTAGCCGTCGATATCGGCATCGGTCGCGAATATGACCTTGGAGTACCTCAGGCCCTCGATGCCGTTCTCGATCCCGAGCGCGGCCATGACGTTGTAGAGCTCGGCGTTCTTGTACATGTCGGTCATGGACATGCCGTTGGTGTTGAGCGGCTTGCCCCTGAGGCTGAAGACGGCCTGCGTCATGACATCGCGCGCGGTGTTCAGCGTTCCGGAAGCCGAATCACCCTCCGTCAGGAAGATCATCGACCTCTCGCCCATGTCGGCGTGCTGGCCCGTCTGTCCCAGGTGGAACTTGCAGTCCTTGAGCTTGGGGATGTTGATGGAGATCTTCTTGGCGTTCTCCTTGGCGATCTTCTTGACCTCCGAGAGCTTCTTTCTGATGGTTTCGTTCGTCAGGATCTTCTGGTTCATCAGCTGGGCCACGTCGCTGTTCTTGTGCAGGTAGTCGATGATGGCTTCCTTGACCTCGTTGATGATGGGCATGCGCACTTCCGTGTTGCCCAGCTTGTTCTTGGTCTGGCTCTCGAACACGGGGGTCTGCACCTTGATGGCGATGGCTCCGACTATGCCCTCGCGCACGTCCTGCGGCGCCCAGGTCGATTTCTTGAAGTACTCCTTCACGCCTGCCAGGATGCCTTCCTTGAATGCAGCCTGGTGCGTTCCGCCGTCGCTGGTGTACTGGCCGTTGACGTAGGAGAAGTAGGTCTCGCCGCTGAACTCCCTGGTGTGGGTGAAGGCGAACTCTATGGTCTTGCCGCGGTAGTGGATGATGTTGTAGATGCCGTTGTCCTGGACTTCCTTCTCCAGGAGGTCCAGAAGGCCGTGCTGGCTCTTGAAGATGCGCTTGTTGTAGTCAAGCGTGAGACCGGTGTTCAGGTAGCAGTAGTTGTTCAGCCTCTGGGTGATGAACTCGTCGTTGAACGCGTACTGTCCGAAGACCTCCTCGTCGGGGATGAACTCGGTGAGCGTTCCGTTGGGCTCGTTCGTCTTGCCTTCGTTCTTGGACTCCAGGATGCCCTTGCGGAAGTAGGCCTCGAAGAAGCGTCCGTCCCTGTGGGACTTGACGTGGAACCAGGAGCTGAGGGCGTTGACTGCCTTGGTGCCGACGCCGTTCAGACCCACGCTGAACTGGAAGACGTCGTTGTTGTACTTCGCGCCGGTGTTGATCTCGGACACGCAGTCGATGACCTTTCCGAGGGGGATTCCCCTTCCCAGGTCCCTGACGCTGACCTTCTTGTCCTCGAGCCTGATTGTGATTCTGTTGCCTGCTCCCATGATGAACTCGTCGATGCTGTTGTCGATGACTTCCTTCATGAGAACGTATATGCCGTCGTCCACGTGGGTGCCGTTGCCCAGACGACCTATGTACATACCCGGGCGGAGCCTGATGTGCTCAAGCGCCGACATGGTCTGTACTGAGTTTTCATCGTAAACGGGTTTTCTTTCTGCCATAACAGAGCAATTATAACAGAAATGATTAAACTATGTGTAGTATGATAGTGCTTCCGTTTGCCACAGATTTAGCGTATCTGCAGCAGTATCATGCCCGACACGATGAGCGTCTGCCCGGCTATGTAGGTGCTCATCACCGTCAGCTGTCCGAAAAGCGGGAGCCTGACCAGGCGGCGCATGATGCAGAAGTCGGAGAAAGCGAACAGCGCTATGCCGCAGAAGCTGATTGCTGTGGCGTAGACGGGCGATCCCGCGCCTGTCGTGTAGGCTATGGAGACGGCCACCATGGCCAGTCCGAACGAGTACGGGACAAGGATGGGGGCGTAGTTCCTGGGACCCAGGACCAGATGCCTGAAAAGCAGGTATTCGAGGACGAGGCAGACCAGCAGGGCCAGCAGGGCGCTGCGCGCGGAATGGCCTACGGGCGCCTTGATGAACCATCCGGAATAGAAGAGATGCCCCACGAAGAAGCAGAACATTCCCAGGTAGAAGAACTTCTTCGTCCTGTTCCTGGGGAAAAGAAGCAGCGTGTCCCCCAGGGCGTGGAGAATCAGCGCGGTGACCACGTACTTCTGGTAGCCCAGGTGCCTCAGGGATTCCGGCAGGACGGCGAAATAGACGCCCAGCAGCAGAGGCATGAGGAAGGGCTTGGATGCGGCATAGACATGGGAGTTCTTCCTTTTTATCGCCAGAAGGCACATCGAGACGTCGAAGATGTAGAGGACAAGAACCAGACACTGCATCGTACGTAGCAGAATAACTTCAATTGACGCAGAATGGCAATATAAATATCATTATCAACCATGAGCAGTTATCCTTTTGCAGCAACAGAGCCGAAGTGGCAGAAGTACTGGGCAGAGAACAAGACCTTTGCCGTCACAGAAGACCCCTCCTTCCCCAGGGAGAAAAGGGCCTACGTCCTCGACATGTTCCCCTATCCTTCGGGAGCCGGACTTCATGTCGGACATCCGGAGGGCTACACGGCCACGGACATCTACTGCCGTTACCTTAGGATGAACGGCTTCAACGTGCTGCATCCCATGGGATTCGACTCGTTCGGCCTGCCCGCCGAGAACTACGCCATCCAGACAGGCACCCATCCGGCAATCACCACGGAAAAGAACATCAACACATTCCGCCGCCAGATCAGGAGCCTTGGATTCTGCTATGACTGGGACCGCGAGATTTCAACCTGCGACCCCGAGTACTACCACTGGACGCAGTGGATTTTCGAGAAGCTCTACGAGAAAGGCCTTGCCTACGAAAGCCAGGCCCCAATCAACTGGTGTCCCCACTGCAAGACCGGACTTGCCAACGAAGAGGTCAAGGAAGGCAAATGCGAGCGCTGCGGCAACCAGGT
>JAGABK010000207.1 GCA_017614625.1 Spirochaetales bacterium | reverse complement strand
GATTCGCGTTCGACAAGGACAACGACTGGCAGCTGCGCTTTGAGGCAGAGTTCGAGTACGACGAGACGGAGGACCAGCTCTCGTGCATCCAGGACGTCAAGGACGACATGGAGAGCCCGCACGTCATGGACCGCCTGATCTGCGGCGACGTGGGATACGGCAAGACGGAAATCGCCTTCCGCGCGGCGTTCAAGGCCGTCATGAGCGGAAAGCAGGTGGCCTTCCTGGCGCCCACGACGATCCTGGCCGAGCAGCACTACAACAACTTCGTCGCCAGGCTGCACGACTTCCCGCTGAAGGTGGGCCTTCTCAGCAGGATGGTGGCGCCCAAGGAGCAGAAGAGGGTGCTGACCTCGCTTGCCGACGGCAACCTGGACGTCCTCTTCGGCACGCACAAGATCATCCAGAAGGACGTGGTCTTCAGGAACCTGGGCCTTCTGATCGTCGATGAGGAGCAGCGCTTCGGCGTCAAGGACAAGGACCGCATCAAGGAGATGAAGACCAACGTGGACTGCCTGTCTCTCTCCGCCACGCCGATTCCCAGGACGCTGTACATGTCGCTCCTTCAGATAAGGGACATGAGCCTCCTGACCACGCCCCCGATCTCCCGCAAGCCCATCAGGACCGTCATCGAGAAATTCAATCTGGACATGGTGGAGAAGGCCATCCGGTTCGAGGTCAACCGACACGGCCAGGTCTTCTACCTGCACAACAGGATCGAGACGCTGGAGGAGGTGGCCACCATGCTGCGCATGCGCATGCCCGATGTCATCTTCGAGACGGCCAACGGCCAGATGAACTCCGAGGCCCTCAGCGACACCATGAGGCGCTTCGTCTACGAGGGCATCCAGGTCCTCATCTCCACGACGATAATCGAGAACGGCATAGACATCCCGAACGTCAACACGATAATTATCGACAGGGCAGACCTTTACGGCGTCTCCCAGCTCTACCAGCTCAAGGGCCGCGTAGGGCGTTCCGACCGCGAGGCCTTCGCCTATCTGTTCTATCCGGCCGAGCGTCTTCTCTCCGAGACCGCCATCAAGCGCCTGCAGACGATTTCCGAGCACACCGAGCTGGGCAGCGGCTTCAAGGTGGCGATGAAGGACATGGAGCTGCGCGGAGCGGGGAACCTGCTTGGACGCGAGCAGAGCGGCTTCATGTCGGCCGTCGGTCTGGACATGTACATCAGGCTTCTGGACGAGGAGATCGCCAAGATCCAGAAGACGGGCGAGAAGCCGGAGACCGAGGTCTTCCTGGAGCTGGACTACAGCGGCTACATCCCCGACACCTACATCTCTGACCCGACTGTGAAGCTGGAGGTCTACAAGAAGATCGCCGGAATCCGCACCCGCGAGCAGCTTGAGCGCCTGCGTGCCGAGCTCGACGACCGCTTCGGCAGCATGCCGGAGGAGATGTCCAACCTGCTGTACATATCCGAGCTGAGGATCGTCTGCCGTATCCTGGACATCTACCACATGCGCGAGCGCAACGGAAGCGTGACGGTGGAGTTCTCCCGCATCGCCTCCATCAGCATCGACAAGCTTATTGACCTGATAAAGACATCCAACGGTGCGGTCACCATCGACCCGAACCGTCCGTACATCATGACGATGAAGACAGAGGCCATCTCCCTGAAGGACAAGGCCCTGTTCATTCTCGAGAAGCTGCAGAGGATACTGCCATGACAGAAGAGGAAAAGAGGATTTTCGAACTACATCCGTCGCTTGCCCGCGTCGAGCGCCGCCAGGACGACGGCCGCAGGGAGATCAAGAGCTTCGTCCTTCGCGGACAGAAGCTCAAGGACTACCAGATCTCGGCCCTTGAGAACCATTTCGACGAATACGCCGTCGTCTACGACGAGAACGTGAAGCTGGACTTCGCCTCCCTGTTCGGCAACGGCAATCCTGTTGTCATCGAGATTGGCTTCGGAATGGGGGAGAGCACGCTGCGCATCGCCCGCGAGCATCCGGAGGTGAACTACCTGGGGATCGAGGTCTTCCTGTTCGGCTTCTCCAAGCTCCTTGCCAACGCCGCGAAGGAGGACCTGAAGAACATCAAGGTCATGCGCTTCGACGCGGTGCAGGTCCTGCAGGACATGGTCTTGGACGGAAGCGTGGACGGATTCCACGTCTTCTTCCCCGACCCGTGGCCGAAGAAACGCCACCACAAGAAGCGCCTGATCCAGAAGCCGTTCGCAGAGCTTCTTGCCTCCAAGCTGAAGGAGGGCGGCTACATCTACTGCGTCACCGACTGGGAGGAGTACGCCGATCAGATGCTCTCAGTTCTAGGCTCTGTGGACGGGCTTGTGAATCCGTACGGCGGTTTCGCGCCTCCCGTGCCCTGGCGGCCTGAGACGGGCTTCGAGCGCAAGGGCCTCGAACAGGACTTCACCATCAACGAGGTATGGGTGGAGAAGCGCGGTTGAGGGCGTTGAGGAAGTTGAGGGGGATTAGGACGTCGAGGAGGATGAGGGCGCTGAGGAAATACGAGGAATTGCATTGAATGCAACTGTGGTCACGGTGCGCACGGGTGTCACACGGTGGTCACGGTACGCACGGGTGTCACGGTGGTCACGACGTTCACGAGTGTCACGGTGGTCACGAGAGTCACGAATAACAACGAATCACAACGGAATCCGCCTGAAACACATCATTCATGGGCAATGATGACACTCATGACAATGATGCCGGTCATGGCACTCATGGAACTCATGGCAATTATGGGCAATGATGCAAACAATGCCATTTTTGCGAACAATTCAAACAAATCAAACAAATCGAACAATTCAAACAATGCAAACAATTCTTGGGCAATGATGCAGGTCTTGCAGGCAATGCAGGTATTACAGGTATTGCGGGTATTGCAGGTCTTGCAGGCAGCAGAGGGAAAACGAAATAAAAAAGGTGCGGCATGAACCGCACCTTCTTTGTCTGCAGAAGCAGGACTTACTTGTTCTCTTCCTCTGCCGCAGCTTCCTTGGCAGCCTTGATGACATCATCGGCCAGCTTGCCGGCGAGTGTCTCGTAGTGGTCGAAGG
>JAGABK010000206.1 GCA_017614625.1 Spirochaetales bacterium | reverse complement strand
TGCCGTCGCTCCGGAGAGGGGCTGGAAGCAGATCCGCTCCAAGGGGACCATCGAGAACTACCTGAACAGCCATGTAGCACTCTGGAAAGATACCGAGGTAGGCACGACCAGGGCGAAGATGATGCTCAACCGCATGCACTCCACCATACTCCCGACGATGCCGAACGCCCGATGGGAGGGTGACGGTACCAAGGTCAACCTCTATTACCGGACATACGTCGACGGCAAGGAGAAGATGGCGACCTTCTGGGTGTACGAGTTCATCGATGTGGCATCGGAGGTGATGCTCGGCCGCTCCTTCGGCAGCGGGGAGGACTTCCGGATGTTCTATGACGGCTTCCGCAACGCCGTGGAGAATGTGGGCATCTTCCCTTACGAACTCGTCAACGACAACCAGAGCAGCGCAACCACCAGGCAGGTGAAGGAATGGCTCTCGAGATGCGTCCAGGTGCCACGCACTTCAGCCCCGCACAACGGACCTTCCAAGACCATCGAG
Organism: Spirochaetales bacterium; assembly: GCA_017614625.1. Classification (GTDB taxonomy): domain Bacteria; phylum Spirochaetota; class Spirochaetia; order Sphaerochaetales; family Sphaerochaetaceae; genus UBA9732. The sequence goes on along the minus strand of JAGABK010000206.1, from coordinate 5,927 downwards.
TCGGTCTTCGGACGGTTCCAGTCGGAGATCCTCGGTCAGCACTGGAACTTCACCGGACAGAACGTCACTGCAAAGAAGGACTCCTCCAAACCGGACATCGACCTGATCACGCTGAACATCGGCGGCCTGCCGAACTACCAGGAGTGCATCGCCATGTACGAGGCCGACGTGGAAGCCTGGAACAACTCCCTCCATCCCGACCAGGCCAGATATCCCGGGATGACCCGCATGGACGTGTACCGGAGCAGCAGCTGCCCGGACTGCGTCGCCCTCACCGACGCCTCACGCAAGGACGCCTTCTGGATCAAGAGCAAGGCCCCGGTCAGATACACCAACAACGGATTCAAGGTCACGATCGATGGCGTCTCCCTCACCTATGAGGTCCAGGATGCGGATGGATATCCCGACCTTGCATGGCTCGACGGGCACAACCAGCAGGAGTTCTACTACGGCTATGATCCGCGCGACACCAGTGTCATCAAGCTCTACACCTACGACCCCAAGACCGGATACAGGCACGTGTCCGACGCCTTCCCGAAGGTCCAGATCCATCGCGACATCTGGTCGCAGAAGAACGGGGATGCCGAGTATATCCGCGGCGTCGAGCGCCTGGTCAAGGAGCAGGCCGTCCGCAGGCACCTTGAGGTGAAGGCGATCGAGAGGGAGTTCGGCACGGCCCCGGAACAGCACGGCCTGCGTTCCCCGCTGCCGGCCGGCGTGACGAAGACGGAGTACGAACGTATCTCAGCGCAGCTGCAGTCCGGCATCGACGTGGAACCCATGCCCGAGGACATCTATCCGGACTCCGTCGGACAGGTCGAGAAGCGCATCAGCGGACTCGATTTCGAAGCATTGAGAAACCTCTAATAAATACCCATACCCATGAATGACAGAATGAAAAATGAAATCCGGGATGCACTCGAGCGCTTCTGCGTCCGATACGGCTCCCAGAAGAAGGCTGCTGCAGCCCTCAAGGACATCTCCGAGGGCACCATTTCGACAATCCTGAACGGGAAGTTCGAGAAGATCGGAGACGACATGTGGAGCCGCCTCGGCTCCCAGGTGCTCCCCGCGACGGCCGGCTACAGCCTGGCGGAGACCTCCGCCCGCTCGAACCTCTTCGGTTACTTCCAGAAGATGAAGGACGACTCTTCGATGATGTGGATCACCGGCCCTGCAGGCGTCGGCAAGAGTACTGCAGCAAGGGAGTTCGTCTTCATGACCCCGAACGCCTTCATGCTTACGTGCACCCAGGACATGCTCCGGGGCGACTTCATGCAGGAGCTCTCCAATGCCATCGGCCTGAACAATTCCGGGCTGAGCATCCGCGAGTCCCTGTACGCGATCATCCGCCACCTGGTGACTCTCGACAGGCCGCTGCTGATCTTCGACGAGGCGGACAAGCTCCGCGACAACGTCCTGATGTACTTCATCACCATCTACAACGAGCTGGAGGACCGCTGCGGCATCGTTTTCCTCTCCACGGACGCCATCAAGCGCAGAATGGAGATAGGCGTGAGCTACAACAAGCTAGGATATAACGAGTTCTACTCGAGGATCTGCCGCCGCTTCGTGCCCATCAAGCCCGCCACGCGCCAGGAGGTCATCGAGATCTGCCGTGCGAACGGCATCGAGGACCGCAGGGCGGTGAACGAGGTATTGCTCGAGGCCGATGAGGCGCAGAACGACCTCAGGCGCGTCAAGCGCTCGATAGTGAAGCAGAAGGGTCTCAAATCCCTTTCGAACCAGGATTAAAACATAGTCCAGATGCCGTCGAAAGCCTCCCGCGCAAGGTCCCTGTCCGCCTCCTCGATACTGTCGATCCGGCGCGACACCATCACTCTCCCCGGGGAGTGGGGCAAGTGCCTCGGCACCATCGACCGCCACGGCACCGCCATGATGTTCGGCCCGAGCGGCAGCGGCAAGTCGAATGCGGCGATGGCCCTGGCGAAGGTGCTCACGGCCTTCGGGACGGTCCTGTTCGTGTCCCTGGAGGAGGGCTTCTCGGTCAGTTTCCAGGCCACCCTGATGAGGCACGGCATGGCCGAGTGCGGTACCAGGTTCCAGGCGCTGGACAAGTGCTCCAAGGAGGAGCTTAACACCAGGCTGCTGAAGAAGGGGTCCCCGGAGTTCGTCATCATCGACTCCGTTCAGGCGATGAACCTGAGGGTGAAGGACTATGAGTCCCTGAAGGCGCAGTTCCCCAACAAGCTCATCATCCTGGTCAGTCGCGCGAAGGGTCGGGATCCCTGGGGCGACTCTGCGAAGGAGATCCTGTACGATGCCGGTATAAAGATTTGGGTCGAGGGCGGTGTGGCGTTCACGCGCGGCCGTTTCTTCGGCTCGGCCGGCAAGGCGGTCATCTGGCCGCAGAAGGCATTCGACTATTACGGAACCATTGACAATATCGATGAATAAGCCATGGCAAAGAATTTCAAACTGTTCTACGCGCTGCTGAAGCAGCATCCGGAGGCGGACAAGGACGCGCTCGTGATGGAGTTCACGGACGAGCGGACCACCAGCCTGAGGGAGATGTCCGAGGCGGAGTTCAACGCGCTCTGCAGCGCCCTGCAGCACGGCTCCGGGCAAGGATACAACCGTGCCGGCATGGACCGCCTGAAGGCCGCCCGCTCGGCGGTGCTGCTACGACTGGGCCGCCTGGGCATCAACACCGTCGACAACTGGAACGGCATCGACCAGTTCTGCCTGTCGAAGAAGATCGCGGGCAAGCGTTTCGCCCAGCTGGACGTGGACGAGCTGAAGGCCCTGACGTCCAAGCTGGAGATGATCATCCGCCGGGGAGGCGTAAAGGTGGCCAGCAGCACTGAGTCCGCTGCGCCGTCACGCCCGAAGGCTGTCGCACACATACTCATTCCGACCAACCCCAAATACTTGAACTGATATGAAGTGGTACTACTACATCCCGGGAGTGTCTTTCCTGGTGGATCTCTACTGGGAGATCCGCAACGAACGCGAAAGCCGCGAAGCCTGCCTTCGCAACCTCAGAAACAACCTATGTACAACCCATGAATAGAAATGATATGGACGTCAGTAAGATGACACCGCAGCAGAGGGCCGAGATGAAGGCCCAGCTTGAGGCCCTGGAGCGTGCCGAGAAACAGAAACGCGAGGATGACATCAGCGCCTACAAGAGCCTGGTGTCTGAGTTCTGCAAGAAGACCAAGGAGTCCATGATGGAACTCTCCAAGCTTATGCGTCAGCGCAAGGACGAGGTCTTCGATGCCGTCAATGACATCATCGACCTGAAGGAGCAGCTGTTCAAGGTCAAAATAGACCGTCATAGCAACACCTTCACTTCCGATGGCATCACCGTCGCGCTCGGACGCCGCACCAACGACGGCTGGGACGACACCGTCGAGGTGGGCATCGCCAAGGTGAAGGAGTTCCTGACCACGCTGGCCAAAGACGAGGATTCTGCGAAACTCTACAAGGCCGTGATGCAGCTGCTCTCCAAGGACAAGAAGGGCAACCTCAAGGCAAGCGCAATGCTCCAGCTGGAGAGATACGCCGCGGAGTGGAACGACCCGCTCTTCACTGAGGGTGTTGAGACCATCCGGAACGCCTATTCCCCGGTTGAGACCTGCGACTTCATTTCCGTCTCCTACAAGGACAAGGACGGTAAGGTTCATGCGATCCCGCTGTCCCTGGCGGCCATGGCGAGGGAGGACTGAACGATGGTTGACAAGAGCGTAGACGAGGTCATCCGCCACAGGACTGAGGTGACGCTGCGGAAGCTCTCCGAGGAGCTGTGCCATGAGCTGCAGGCCAACGATTCCCAGAAGAATCCGGAGCGAAAGGTCACGACCGCGACCATTTGCCTGGCAAAGGACGGCCGTTTCCTGGCCATGAACGGCTCCGCGCACTTGATGGGCGACCTCTTCGTCCAGCTGCTGCAGCGCCGCCCGGAACTCAGGATTGTGCTGCAGGATGCCCTCGACAAGATGTACAAGCTGGAAATGAGATAGAGTCCCATGGGAAAGAAACGGCGCGGGATAAGCTACCGTAAGCGTGTCGCCGACATCAACAGGATCTATGGTGAGCATTCGGCGTCAGGTCTCTCGAACAGGGAGATCTGGCGTCGCTTCATATATCCTGCCTTCGGTATCAGCGAGAGGACGTTCTACAACATCCTCAATGCGCCCGTGCCCACTCCCAAGGAGAACAATGATTACCCTAGCCTGTTTGACGACAATGGCGAAGATTGACATACGCGAGATCAAGAGGAAGATCCTCGGGGACGTTCGCGTCGAGGCGGCCGAGCAGTTTGACCGGAACTTCGAGCGCGAGTCCTTCTTCGGCGAGGCCTGGCAGCGCAAGAAGAGTCCGGTCGGAGGGAAGCACCTGCTTGTCAAGTCCGGTGCGCTGCGCCGCAGCATAAAGTCCAGGGTGGACGCGGACAGCGTGACCTTCGAGTCGTCGCTGCCCTACTCGGCGATCCATAACGAGGGCGGCGAGATCCGTGTCACGGCCAGGATGAAGCGGTACTTCTGGGCGATGTACTATAAGGCCACCGGAGGCTTCGGACGGCGGAAGGACGGCTCGCTGAGGCAGGACAAAAAGAATGCACGGCTGTCCACGGAAGCCGAGTTCTGGAAGCACCTTGCCCTGATGAAGGTCGGATCCAAGGTGAAGATCCCGCGCAGGCGGTTCATCGGAGCGCATCCGGAGCTGGAGAGGGCCGTCACGTCCGTCATAGAGCGCAGGCTGGAGGAGTATTTCAACAATGCAGACATTATTGACAAATGATCAAGGAGATATATGATGCCTTGGCCGAGGCTATACGGCCGCTGGGTGGCGGGATCATCCGCCACATCGACCTCTGGAACCAGAACGTGGAGTTCATCGATGAGGATGAGGCATGGGACAGACCGGCCGTCTTCATCGAATTCGGAGAAATCATCTGGGACCCTTTCAAGGGTCCTGTTGAAGGACTGACCGGACGAGGAGAGATCCTGCTGCATGTGGTCACTGACTGGAAGGGTTCTGCTGCAGATGGGAGCATGTCCCGTGAGGAGACCCTTGGGGATTACGACCTTCCTGTATTGATCCATGGTGCGCTGCAGGGACTGAAAGGGGCCGGCTTCCGGAACCTTTACCTGTCCAGGACAATGATAAACCACAACCATCAGGAACTCCTCGAGAATATCGAGGTGTACCGGGTGACCTATGAGCGGACGTATGTTGAACCGGAGACGGAGGAGGAGACACATGAAGACGATTGAAGAATTGGCTCTCGAGGCGTATCCGGTCAAGTACACGTACGACGTGGGACGAAAGGCCCCCGATAGGAACCTTCCCCTGAGGCAGGCTTTCATCAGGGGTGCAAAAGAGGCTGGACATCAGGAGAGTGCATGGCGTCCCCTTTCGGATCCTCCGGAGTCCAGCCAGCTCGTGCTGGTATGGTGTATCGATGAGGATGGTAACGAAGCTCCGATGCTGTCGGGCTATGCCGACGGTTATTTCGACCTTTTCGGTCTGATGTTCTGGAAACCAGTCCTGTGGATGCCGATACCGGTGGTACCGGCAGACCTGGAAGAAAAGTATTGTATATTATGAGAGGAAGTGACAATTACGAGAAACTGAAGGCTGCGGGATTCGTGATCGTCCGGGCGGACGACCAGCCGCAGCCGCGAATCAAGCAGTGGGTCGGTGACGGTGCCTGGCGGACGCTGGAAAACTACCCGTCCAAGGCCTCCCGCGACCGCGCCCTGGCCAGCATGCTGCAGAACCCGAAGACGGTGAATCTTTAATCTTTGTCAAACGTTTGTCCGTTCATTGTCAAACGGTTTTACTTTCGAGCGGGCTGCCACCATGGCAGTCCGCTTTTCTAATTCAATGATATATGGTTAATTAAATCATATCCTATGATAATGCTTGATTCCTCTTGCAATCTTGCATAATCTTTG
>JAGABK010000205.1 GCA_017614625.1 Spirochaetales bacterium | reverse complement strand
GGCGCACGAAAGGATCGTCGCTTATCATCGATAGATGGTTCAATGAATATTCAAGGCCTGTGGCTATCGCGCAGACCTTCATGTCGTGCTTCTCAAGAAGCGGACAGATCAGGTTCAGGTCGAGCTTCTCAGGGTCGCGCAGCTGCAGCTCGATTCCGTCATAGCCCAGCGCGGCGCACTTCTCTATCGTTTCCCTGATGTTTCCGGTGTAGACGACAGGAGAGCTTGGAGAAAGCTTCTCTGTGCAGACTGAAATGCCGATCTTGAATTTCCCGATCATGTGTACCTCACTCGAGTCCGGCCCTGCGGGCGAACATCCTTCCTGTCTCCGCAATGACCTTCATCATGTTCTCTGCGACCTCCGGATCCATCTTCGTCCATACGTTGAACGTCTCGAAATCCAGCGTGCTGTTGAATCCTATGTCGTGCAGACCCTGGATGAAGCGGTTCCAGATGATGGTTCCCATGTAAGGGGCTACGTGCTGGTCGCTGTTGCCGTCGTTGTCGTGCACATGGAAGGCCTTGATCCTCTTGCCCAGCTTGACCATTGTCGCGTACTGGTCCTTGCCCAGGAGGTGCAGGTGGCCGGTGTCCATGCAGAAACCGAACATCTCCTGCCCCGCTATCCTGTTGAGCTCGTCGATGTACCAGCATGCGGTGTCGATGTTCGAGCAGCAGGCCTCATAGCGCTTGTTGTTGTATTTCGAGAAAAGGTTCTCCAGCAGGATTGTGATGCCGTATTTCCTTGCAGTGGGAATCAGCATGGAGAATCTCTCGATATTGACCTTCTTCTCCGTCTCGGCGTCCATCGCATGCTCGAACGAATAGTAGAACGGATGGATGACGAGGTTGCGGCAGTCTATGTAGTCGCAGGCGGCGATGGACTTCTTGAGCATCTCGAGCAGGCCGTCGTTGTAGGCCTCGTCCCCTTCGAAGACAAGCGACGGGAACGGGGAGTGGGCCTGGAAGTTGTCAAGACCGTACTTGCGCGAGGCTTCCTTGAACTCCCTGAACATGTTCATGTCGAAGTCGTCGCCCTTTCTGAGCCATCTCTCATCGACCTGGAGGGCCTTGACCTGTTCCATGGTCGCCATGTCGTCGAATCCGACATCCACGGCGTCGAAGCCTGCTTTCTTTATGATTTCATAGGCCCTGTCGGTTCCGTATAGTTCGCGGGGACCGTTGCACTGAACGCAGATTTCCATATCGTACCTCTCAGACGGCCTTCTCCATCAGGTGTTCGGCTGCCTTGTAAGTTTTCTTGATCTCGACCCACGGGAACATGCTGTCCTTGGGGATCCTGGTCCACGGGAGGCTCTTGAGGTCGGCCGTGGAGGGACATCCGGTGTCGACCACGAGGATCTTCCCGGCGATGGGAGTATAGACCAGGCGGAACGATGTGTTCGCCTTAACTATTGCCATCTGGAACTGCGTGGGCTCTATTCCGAAGTGCCTGTAAAGCATCAGGTCGCCCGTAATGCACATATGGTTGCAGACCAGGATGTCGAAATTGCCTGCCCTGAGGACCGCGGACTTTCCGATGCTGAGCTCGAATCCGTTGAGAGCCGGACCGTTGGGAACATAGCGTCCGCTGTGAAGCGATTCGACGACCGCCTCCACCTCTACGCTGGTCTTGTTGGCCGGGTCGATTCCTCCTCCGATCCTGAATACAGCCTTTCCGTCGATGCCGGTCTTGAAGGCCTTCTTGACAGCTTCGGGATCGTTGACTATGAAGGCGCACCTGTACTGCAATCCGTTCTCCAGCATGTACTTGAGTATCTTGACATCGTCGCCTACCGAACCCGCGTTCGGAGAATCCGAGAAGTCAGAGACTATGACGGGCTTGCCTGTCTTGTTCTCCTCCAGGGCCTTGATGATCGCCTCATAGGAGTCGAGCTGGGGCTGCATGAACTCTCCCATGCCGGAGAGGTCCTGTCCGAGCGAAAGAGCCGTGTTCCTTGCGGTCTCCGGATCGGCCGCCCTGATGTAGACCACGGCGTTGCATTCCCTGACATCGAGCCAGGGCTGGACCTGGAACATGGTGAAATCAAGCAGTGTGCCGTCCTCGAGCAGGCCTTTGGCCCTCTTGTAGAGCTCGGAAAGCGGTCCGTTGTCCGTGGTGTATCCGCTTGCAGGGGCGATCATCGGAACGCTCACCTTGGCGGCGTATTCCTTCTTTCCGGAAAGCAGGCGGACAAGCTGGGAAGCAGACCTTCTGCCTGTGTTGTACTGGTCCCTGTGGGGATAGGTCTGGTAACCGGCTACGGCATCGGCCTCGGTGAAGATGCAGTCGGTGACATTGGCATGGAGGTCGAAGGAAACCGCGACGGGAACGCCGTACTCCTTCTTGACTGTCTTTATTATGTAGCCGCAGCCGTCGTCGACCTCGGTCGTCTGCGTGGCTCCGTGGAGGGCAAGACAGACGGCGCCTACGGGTCCCTTCTCCGCAATGCACTTGCGCAGGTCGGAAAGGAACTCCTCGACAACGGCATGGTCGACCTTTCCTGAGGACTCGGCCCTGTACATCGGCCCGAAGAAAGTCTCATAGCCGTTCTCGGCGAGAACATCCGCGAAACCGTGGATTTCCTTCTTGCTGGTCGCTGACATCCATGGAGTGAAATGTCCCCTGTCCGCGATGATCGGTGAGAACGAATTGGTCTCCTCTGCGAATTCAGCCACGATAATCTTCATATAACCCTCCGGCATATTCCTTCAACCGCAGAATTCCCCTAGCATCGTGCATGCCTTGAGGAACTTCTCCGATTGTAAATTGTACTTATCCACGACCTCAGGATCCGGCCTGAAGGTCCTTTCCATCTCCGACGCCTTGACGGCATCGTCTATCGACTTGTGTACGCCTAGTCCTGCCATGGCACAGTAAGCCGCGCCCAGAGCTCCTGCATACTTTGCTCCGGCGGGAACGCGGACCTCGCAGTCAAGCATATCGGCGAGAATCTGCATCCAGCAGGAGCTCTTCGATCCACCGCCCACGACGTTGACGGCCTTGATCTTCATACCCGAGTTCTTCTCGATCAGGTCCTTTCGCACCTTCAGGATCTGGCTGATGCCTTCCAGCACGGCACGGGTCATATGGGCCCTTGTATGGTCCGACCTGAGGCCCAGGAATCCGGCCCTCATCGTCGGCATGAAGGGACCTGCCTCGCCGTTGAGCGAAGGCACGGCGACAAGACCGCCGCAGCCTGCCGGAATGGCGGACATTTCCTTCTCCACCAAAGAATAGTTCTCGGCAGAAAGGCCTCCGTAGAAGTTCTTCAGACACCAGTCGAAGCTCATGCATGCGCTCTGCAGTCCCCTCGCCTCGACCCATCTCGAGGAATCGACCAGAAGCGGCACAAGAGGAGCTTTTTCATCGACCCTCCTTGTCAACGCGATCCATCCGGAAGTGCCCAGATAGACATGGGATGCTCCCACGGGATAAGCACCGGAACCGATTGTCACGGCGGGTATGTCACCCAGTCCGCCGAATACCTTCGTACCTGCGGCAAGCGACATCTCCGCCGCCGCCTCTGAAGTGAGCTCTCCGACGCATTCGGATGCGGCTACGGCCCTCGGGAACAGCTTTCCGTCGAGACCGGCGGCATCGAGCACATCAGTGAACCATTTCTCCGTAGCACCCAGGTTAGAGTGGCAGAAATTGCTGCTCTCGTCCCCCGAGAAAGTGCCGCAGGCTTTGTATTTTAGATACCCGCCGGCATCGGGGATGACGACTGTCTTCCTGAAGAGATCGGGATAGTTGTCGCGGAACCACATGACGCGCGGCCAGTACTCCCTTGCGGAGACCTTGCGCCCGAGCCTTTCGCTCAGTTCATCGGCCTGTTTGGCCGCTCTGGTGTCCATCCAGATGATGCTGTTGTGAAGGACGTTGCCGTCCCTGTCGAGGGGCACCATGCCCTTCCACTGGCATGCGAAGATTATTCCCTTGACCGTAGAAGGATCGGTACCCGTCTCTGCGACCAGCTCCCTTGTAGCCTCGCAGCATGCCTTCCAATAAGCTGAAGGAACCTGCTCTGCCCAACCCGGACGGGGCTGCAGAAGCTCGTAGTTTTTGGTCGAGACACCTTTGATATCTCCGCCGAAACCCACGAGAACGGCCTTTACGCCGCTTGTTCCAAAATCAAAAGAAATGATATGACCTTCTGTCATAGCAATACGGGACTCCTGATAATAAAAAGAATTCCTGACACCGGTCGCCCGGTGTCAGGACAGTAAATCAAAAGATTACTTTGTGGCATTCCACAGATCGAGAGCGTCCTGCAGAGTTGACTGCATCTCATCGATGACTGCGTTGATGTCAGCATCGAAGTCGCTCATGACCTTCGACCAAGCAGCAGCGGATGCGCTCTGGCAAGCGTTGTTGATCGGGTTGAGGGCGTTGGTGTGCAGATAGTCGACGACTGCGTTCTTCTGGATCTCGAAAGCTCTCTTTGCTGCCGGGAACCTTGTGGACACGAACTCCTGATACTCGGCGCTGTTGAGGACAGCCTCGTTGATCGGGAGGTAACCGGAAGCCATGTCGAGTCTTGTCTGAGGTACGACAGATCCGCTGTAGGCGATGAAGTCGGCAGCACCCTGCATTGCAGCAGCGTTTCCGCTGTTGATAACGCAGAATCCTGTTCCGGAAGCTGCATATCCGTCGGGAGCATGTCCGAGATCGACTGCAGACCAGCAGGGAACCCAGGCGAGAT
>JAGABK010000204.1 GCA_017614625.1 Spirochaetales bacterium | reverse complement strand
TTTCCTCACACTGGACAAAGGACTCGTTCTCGAAGTTGAACCGGTCCTTCATGAGGCCCTCCTTGAGGAACTTGGAGATATTGTCCAGGGCGATATGCACGAGCACCGTACCGACCACCGAGGCGGCCATATAGAGCCACAGGTTAAGGGAGACGGTGTAGATCCTCGGGGACATCATGTGAGAGAAGAGCCATACGGACAGGACCACGATGAAAAGGCCTGCGACCAGCGGGTAAAGGACCATCCTGCGGGCATCGAACTCCAGTTGCTTCTTGTTCCTGGTGCCGATGCAGGTGATGCAGATCAAAAGCAGGGTAGCGACCTTGCTCCAGATGAGGTTCCCGTCGGCATAGATGAACCAGCGCCGCATCCGGGAATGGATATCCATGAAGATGCCGCCCCAGAAATCCAAAACGGCCGGGTCGACGGCATAGATGAAGAACTCCAGGATGAGCGAGACGTAGACGAGGCTCCTGAAGATCTTGTATCCTACGATAAGGTCCTTACTTTCTTCCATGGCGTTTCCTGAAGAGTAACAGCAGGGTAGTGATCAGTGCAATAATCATCGGATCCGGACGGGCATCTTGATCCCGATCCCGGCGCCCGCGTGGAAAAGGCCGTTCCATTTTGGGAGCGTCACGCTGGCGCCTGCCTGCCAGTAGAACTGCCATCCACCCCGCAGGACATAGCTCTGCTGCCATCCGGCAAGCAGGGCAGCCTGGAAGTCAGAAGGGGAGGCTCCGAACGAAACGCCGAAACGGGCGGAGCCGTAGCGGTTCCTCGCCCTGTAGATGCAAGGCTTATATGCAGCACCGAGTCCCCAGCGTCTGGCTGCATCCCCGAACTGCTGCCCGTTCTCCGGAACCCTCATCTGACCTTCCGCGAAGACCTCCCATGCATTGTGGTAATGCGTCTCGTACTCCCAGAAGAGTACTGCATTCCCGGCAAAGTGATACGACAACCCGGCACCGAGTCCTACGCGGTGGGAGTTGTCCTGAGCCCTGGCCGCGACACCCATGCAGAGCACGGCCGCAATCAACAGAATCCGTCTCATACGCTAGTCCTCCACAAGCAGCGTCTTACTGAACGAATCGGCATAAAGCACGTCCTCATAGTCGATGGACAGGGTGATGGTGCGGCCGCTGACCTGCTTCTCCGAGACCTCGATGGAGAGGACCTTGTCGTTCGGGAATGTGAGTTTCTTGAGCACCAGCACGTTCCTGTAGCCGTGCAGGAACCCCGACGGGTTGTGGAGCATGAAGGCCGGCGTGAGCTCGATGCTCTGGCTGTTCGCCGCCCTGGTCTGGCGCTTGTCCTCGACCTTCACGCGGATCTGGTCGATGTCGAAACGGATGTTCGTGCGGTTCTCCATGCTGAAGTCGATGAAGAAGTACTCCCCGGCGCTGTAGATATTGTTCAGCCTGATGCCCATGTGATGCTTCCGGGCACCGACATTCCTGTACCGGGTGGGGGAGTTCCAGACCTTCCAGGCGAACCGGGACATCTCTTCCGTGGACATGGACACCGCAGGATTATTGTAAGGGGTGATCTCACTGTGCTCAATGGTCTTCTCCGTAATCGCTTCCTTCATCCTCGGCGTATACACCAGGGCGTACTGTACTCGGTAACGCTCCGTGATAATGGTGACGACGGCAAGGATATCGCCCTCGACATTGATTTCCGGACCGGCTTTTGGCTTGAGGCGGACAGTGTTCGACAGGGGCTGGTCACCGGCCACCTTGTCCGTGGAGATGTCCACGAAACGTACCGGTTCCGTGGCGGTGATGACAGTGGTTACCTGCTCGTTGACCGGGAGTCCCTCCAGGCTGTAGGTCTTATCTTGCGCTCTGAGCAGGGCACCGCATGCAAAGCATAAGACGAATGCGATTAAAATCTTGATTTTCATTTCTGTATGGATTATTCTGTTCTTGTCTGGTTGCCGTTCACGAGGTAGACGAACGTGCCGTACTTGAGGTGGGCGGTGTTCTTGCGGATAACCTTCCCGACGGCGCTGGTGGTGCGTTGGTAAGCGTTCTGCACGGCCTGCATGCCCCACTGGGAGAGGCTGTTCCCGTAGCTGCCCTGACCCATCGACATGCTGCTGCCGACCGCTCCGCTGGCTACGTCCCTGACCGTCTCACGGAACGAACTGGACGGCACATACAGCCCCTCCAGGCCGTCGGTATCGTAGAGCGAGAGGTTCACCTTGATGATCTCGTCGTAGAGAAGGATGCTCTTCACCGAGCCCTTCACCCGCTGCGTGGAGAAACTTCCCATGATGGCGTAGATATAGCTGCCCTTGGGCATGTAGAGTGATCCGATCTCCACGTCATCCAGCAGACGGAGCCTCACACGGCTGCCGTCCACGGCCTTGATGTCCTCGTCGATGATCGCCTTGATGAGATCAGGCTGCGGGTCGTTCTCCGACACGGTGTGGAAGTAATCCGAACTCTGGCGGATCCGCCTCACCACCTGCGCCTCCTCCTCTTCGGACGGAGCGCTTACAGCCCTTGCCGGTTCGGTAGCCGCGGTCTCTGACGCTGTAGACCCGGTCACTTGGGCGGCACTCTGCTCACGGAGCTGCTGCAGGGCAGCGTCGAGTTCCTCTCGGAGGGCCTGCTCGCGTTGCTGGCTCTGGATGAGCCGCTCGCTCTCGGTCAGCGGGAAAGGGTAGTCCCCGTCCTGCTGCTGTAGGGCTGCGGCACGATCGGCGCTCCGGCGGAGCTGCTCCTCCATCTGGCGGTCACGCTCCATGGCTCCAGCCGCGGAAGTCTCACCGATGGCCTGCTGCTCATCACCGGAATAGCGGGACTCGTATTTCTCCTTGTCGGTATCGGCATCCTCACGGTCGATGTTGTCCACGGCCGTGAAATCGTCGATCTTGCCGAACGACTTGAGCATGTTCTCATACTTGCCGCCCAGGTCATCGCTGACCTTCGGCTGCGGCAGTTCGGGGTTCAGGTACTCCGTAGTCTGCATCGTGGAATCGCCGATATCGGCCGTCTCCGTATGGAAGAGGTCGATGAAGAAATAACCGGCGAGGAGGATCAACGGGTACAGGATGGCCGGGAGGATGTATTTCCCCTGCCTGAAATTAATCTTGCTGAGCTTTTCCATCTTCTTTGTCTTGGATTGGTATCATGGTGTGTGAGTTCCGGATGCCCTTCAGGACTCTGTCCGGTCCCGACTGGACGGCTTCCTTCTGCTGCATCCTGAGTCTGTACGCCCGTGAGAAGTTCCTGACGTTCAGGGCCAGGCATCCCAGGACGATGGCCATCACGATGCCGAGGAAGAGCCCCCGGCGCCGCTCGGCGAACCGCTGCACGTGTCCGGCGAGGCGGTCGATGCGGGTCGCACGGGCGAACCGGCGTCCGGCTTCCACGTCCTTCTCATACTTCTCCCTGTATTTCGGGTCATCCTTGTCGGGCATCTTCTCCCCAAGGATCATGTTCCTGAGCTTTCCCATATGCTAGTAGCTGTATTTGTACTTCTGTTCGATGTCCTGGTTCAGGAGCGTCCGCCAGTTCACGATGAGAAGCCCGTGGGGGTTGTTGTCGGTGCGGGGGACACGCCTGAGCTGTCCGGCCGTCACCAGCTCCCTCATCAGGACGCTGCTCCTGCGCTCGATCCGCTGCCTGCCGTAGT
>JAGABK010000203.1 GCA_017614625.1 Spirochaetales bacterium | reverse complement strand
GAAGTGCAGCCCGCAGGACGTGGCCGACAAGCTCGAGATCCTTCTCGAGACATATCTTTTCCAGATGGTCTATTTCCCGCAGAACAAACAGAAGATCCGCGAGATAATCAAAGAGCTTATAGGGTCGTACACCTGAGCTTTCAGCTTTCCTGATCCGGCAGCTCAAACTGCGGGGTCTCCCCTTCCTGCAGTTCCACGGCCTCCACGTCCCTGAGCCTGCGGCCCATGGCCCTGTGTCTCGTGAAGGCGTTGTCAATCTCGTTGGAAGCGGAAGCCAGCTTCTTCTTCACGGTTTCCAGAACCACGCCGAACTTCGCGTACTCGGTCTTGACCTCTCCCAGCACGTGCCAGACCTCCGAGCTCTTCTTCTCTATGGCGAGGGTGCGGAAACCCATCTGAAGGCTGTTCAGCAGGCTTGCCAGCGTGGCGGGACCTGCGATCATGACATGGAACTCATGCTGGACGCGCTCCTGCAGTCCGGCGATGGAGAGGATCTCCGCGTAGAGACCCTCCACGGGAAGGAACATGACGGCGAAGTCCGTCGTGTACGGGACGTCGATGTACTTCTCCCTGATGTCCTTCGCCTCGTCCAGGATGCGGCGCTCCAGGGCCTTGCGCAGGGCCTTCACGGTCTCGGTGTCCGCCGCTTCGGTGGCGTCGCAGAGCCTCTCGTAGTCCTCGCGCGGGAACTTGGAGTCTATGGGAAGAAGCACGCTCTCCCCTTCGGCGGCACCGGGAAGCTTCACTGCGAACTCCACGGGATCGCGGCTTGTGCGCTTGGTGACAACGTTCTTCATATACTGCTCGGGAAGAAGGATCTCCTGAAGGATGCGCTCGGCCTGCAGTTCTCCCCACATTCCGCGTGTCTTCACGTTCGTGAGCACCCTCTCCAGGTTCCCCACTCCCTGAGCCAGGGTCTGGACCTCGCCGAGCTGCCTGTACACGTTCTCCAGCTGGTCTCCGACCTGCTTGAACGAGGAAGAGAGCCTTGTCTCGAGAGTGCTCTGGAGCTTCTCCTCCACGGTCTGGCGCATCTGCTCAAGGCGCTTCTCGTTGTCCGCACGGATTTCGGAGAGCTTTCCCTCGACGGTCCTGGTCAGCTTTTCGTTCGAATCGGAGAATGAGGCCATGCGCTGGTCCACCAACCTGTTCAGGTCCGTGCTGTGGCTGTCCAGGGCGGCTATCTTCGCATTGAGAACAGCCTGTTCCTGCTCCAGGCGGCGGAACTGCTCACGGTTTTCGGAGACTTTGACGAGGACGGTTATGAGGACTATCAGGGTCAGAACCCCTGTGGCAAGAATCACGTATGTCATGTCTACAAATTAATCCATTTTCACCGATTCTTCAACTTTCATGCACTTTCACAAACGCGCGTTTATAATTTATCATTGTTGCAGGAGACATCCATGACATTGTTTGAGAAAGCCATCATGTTCGCGGTGAACGCGCACAGCGGAATGCATCGGAAGAAAGAGCTTGTTCCATACATCGTCCATCCTCTCGAGGTGGCAACCATAGCCTCATCCATGACAAGCGATGAGAAAGTCCTCTCCGCAGCCGTACTGCATGACACGGTCGAGGACACACCTGTCACCATGGAGGAGATCAGGGAGCAGTTCGGGGAAAGGGTCGCGGAGCTTGTCGGTTCGGAAACGGAGAACAAGAGGAAGTCGCTTCCGCCGGAAGAGACCTGGAGGATAAGGAAGGCAGAAAGCCTCGAGTGGCTGGGCAAGACGAATGACATCGACGTCAAGCGCATCTGGCTCAGCGACAAGCTGTCGAACATGAGGTCCTACTACAGGATGAAGGCGACATCCGGAAACAGTTTCTGGGATTTTTTCAACCAGAAGGACCCCGCCCAGCAGGAATGGTACTACAGGTCGGTCGCGGAGCTGACCTCGGAGCTGAACGACACGGCGGCATGGAAGGAATACACCCTGCTCATGGACATTGTATTTGAAGGAGCCAGATAATGGGAAACATTGAACTCGCTAACGGAAACCTGGTCATATCCGGAAGAATCGATTCGACCAACGCACCGGAACTCGAGGCGAAGATCACCGGAATCCTCGAAGAGAACAGCTTCGACAATCTCGAGGTGGACTGCGCGAAGCTGAACTACATCTCCAGTGCCGGACTCCGCCTGATCCTGAAGCTCAGGAAGGCAATTCCCGGCATCAGGCTCATAAACGTGTCAGACGAGGTGTTCGACATCTTCCAGATCACCGGCTTCACGGAGATGATGGAGGTCCAGAGGGCCTTCAAGGTCGTCTCCATCGAAGGCTGCGAGGTGATCGGACAGGGAGCCAACGGCAAGGTCTACAGGATCGACCCGGAGACCATAGTCAAGGCCTACATCAACACCGATTCCCTCCCCGACATCAAGAGGGAGCGCGAGCTGGCAAGGAAGGCCTTCGTCCTCGGCGTCCCCACCGCCATCTCCTACGACGTGGTCAAGCTCAAGGAAGGCGGATACGGCTCGGTGTTCGAGCTGCTGAAGGCGACAAGCCTGAACAAGCTGCTCAAGAGCGGCGAGAAGAGCATGGACGAGCTCGTTGAGATGAGCGTCGGCCTTCTGAAGGTCATCCATTCCTGCGAGGTCGATGCCGGAAGCCTGCCTGACATGAAGCAGGTCGTCCTGGAATGGATAGAGTTCGACAGGGACTATCTGCCGGCGGACCAGTATGAGAAGCTCAAGGCCCTCGTGCAGGCCGTCCCCGAGACGAACCACCTGCTCCACGGCGACTACCACATCAAGAACGTCCTGGTCCAGAACGGCGAATGCCTGCTCATCGACATGGACACCCTCTGCTACGGACATCCGATCTTCGAGTTCGCCTCCATGTACAACGACTACTGCGGCTACAGCTACCTGGATCCGGAGGTCTCGATGAACTTCTACGGCGTTTCCCACGACGAGGTGGTGGAGTTCTGGAGGAAGTCCCTCGCCCTGTATCTGGGAACCGACGACGCAGCCAGACTCGACGATGTCGAGCGCAAGGCCATGCTGATCGGCTTCGCCCGCATCCTCAGACGCGCAGTGCGCAAGATGGTCTCGGGCTCCGAGGAGCAGGAGCAGACCATGGCCAACGCCAGGAAGCAGATCGCCGGGATCCTTCCCCTCGTGGACACCCTGGAATTCTGAAAAAAATACACTCTGTCCTGTGAGTCGAAAGATTCATGCAAGAAAGCGTTTCGATGTTAATCTTGACTTGACGGAGTCGGGAGCCGGTGATTAGCGTGGCAGCCTGTGAAGCTCTCTCAGGGAAGACTTCTTCAAAAAAATTACACAATCGCTGGTCATCGAAGTATCTTGTGAGGCTGGTCACCGGACGGCGTTGCCGTCCTGACCTGACCTCGAAAATAAAACTGAGAACATCCGAACTGCGAAATGACGCCTTCTTGACTTCCGTTAATCCAATTTACGGAGGTGCACATGGACAGT
>JAGABK010000202.1 GCA_017614625.1 Spirochaetales bacterium | reverse complement strand
GCGGTAGACGTTGAAGCAGTCGTTCAGTCCTTCGGGGAAAGGATGCTCGGGCGCAAGGGCGTAATCGGTGTTGTAGACATCGCAGGAAGTGTTGGACGCAAGATGGAAGCACACCGCCCTGTCCGAGCCTTTGTCCAGGTGGGTGAAGGAGCCTCCGTGGATGAACATGATGACTTCGGAAGCCTGCCTTCCCTTCTTCCTGATCCACTCACCGGGAACCCCGGCGCGATGCGTCTCCTCCAGGGTCAGGTCCTCCGGAACCGGCGGCGCGGAGAAGGAGCGCATGGCCGTGTAATCGGGCCTGCGGGCAGGGTCGTAGACCTTGCGGTGCCTCATGCAGTATCTGAAATAGGCTTCCAGCGTCATGGCTCCATGGTAGCACAAAGGAAATGGCTTTGAAAGCGTTGCATTTTGTTGTGTTTTTGACCTTCTTCTTTACTTTTCTACCCGGCCGTTCTAGAATGTCCGTATCAAATCTGAGTCAAAATCAAAAGGAGTTGACTATGGAAAAATTCTTCAAACTCAAGGAGAGGGGTACTGACGTCAAGACCGAAATGATGGCCGGTCTCACCACTTTCATGACGATGGCCTACATCCTCGCCGTAAACCCGGGAATCCTTTCCGCATCCGGAATGAGTTTCGGAAAGATCTTCGCTGCAACGGCCATCACCTCCGCGGTAGCGACCCTCATCATGGGTCTTCTCGCGAACCTGCCGTTCGCACTCTCCGCAGGAATGGGACTCAACGCATTCTTCGCATACACCGTGTGCCTCGGAATGGGCTATTCATGGCAGTTCGCCCTGACAGCCATCTTCGTTGAAGGTATCATCTTCCTTCTGCTGACGTTCCTGAACATCAGGGAAGCCATAGTCAACAGCATCCCGCCAAGCCTCAAGAAGGCCATCGCAGCCGGTATCGGACTGTTCATCGCCTTCATCGGACTGCAGAACGCCGGAATCATCGTCGGCGGAGCCACGCTCGTCGAGCTCAACGGCACATGGTGGAGAGGCCCGGCCGGACTTGCCATGATCGGCATGGTCATCACCGCCATCCTCCTGGCAAAGAATGTCAAGGGCGCCCTGCTCATCGGTATCATCGCAACCACGATCATCGGAATCCCGTTCGGTCTCACGACCTACGCCGGCGGTTCCTACCTGCCCAGCGCACCGTATTTCTGCGACTTCGCATTCAAGGAGATATTCGGAAGCGGACAGGCCACATTCGACTTCATCGTCGTGATGTTCACATTCCTGTTCGTCGACATGTTCGATACCGTCGGAACACTCATCGGATGTGCCGGAAAGTCCGGTCTCGTCCAGGCTGACGGAAGCATCCCGAACTGCAAGGAAGCCCTCTTCGCCGATGCCGTCGGAACAACGGTCGGTGCCATGCTCGGAACCTCGACGGTCACGACATTCGTCGAGAGCGCCGCAGGTGTCGCCGAAGGCGGAAGAACAGGTCTGACGGCCGTCACAACAGCTGTCCTCTTCCTGCTGGCCCTCTTCCTCGAGCCGCTGTTCGGATCCATTCCCAGCGCAGCCACGGCTCCCGCACTGATCATCGTCGGTGTCATGATGATCACTCCTGTTGCTGACATTGATTTCACGGACTACACCGAAGCCATTCCGGCGTTCCTCACGATGCTCTTCATGGTATGTGCCTACAGCATCTCGGACGGAATCATGTTCGGTATCCTGTCCTACGTAATCATCAAGGCCTGCATCGGAAAGTTCAAGGAAATTCCGGCAATGACATGGGTCGTCTTCGGACTGTTCGTAGCAAAGATCGTCCTGAAGGCCCTGGCCTGACAACGTTCTTAATTGAATCCAACGCCGCAGGTTCCAAGCCTGCGGCATTTTTTAAACGGCATTTTCCGGGGAGGGGCGCATGGACGAAAAGAAGAAACTCGCAAAGCTCATCAACGTCGCAAGGGGAAGGGACAGGGCCGACCTGCGCATAAAGAACTGCCGCATAGTCGACGTGTTCAACAGGGAGGTCTTCGAGGGCGATGTCTACATCGTGGACGGAACCATCGCCGGCTACGGCGAGGACTGGTTCCCCGAGGCCCGCGAGGTCTTCGACGCAAAGGGCATGTACCTCGTCCCGGGCTTCATCGACAGCCACCTGCACATCGAGAGCTCGCACCTCTCCCCCGCCGAATATTCGAACCTGGTGGTCCCCTGCGGAACCACGACGGTCATCGCAGACCCGCATGAGATCGTCAACGTCTGCGGGCTGGACGGCTTCGACTACATGCTCGAGGCAACGGAGAACCTTCCCCTCTCCGTGTTCCTCCAGGTCCCCTCATGCGTCCCCTGCACTCCCTTCGAGAACGCCGGAGCTACGATCCTTGCCAAAGACATCGCCAGGCGCATCGACAACCCCAGGGTCCTGGGACTGGGCGAGCTGATGGACTTCGTCGGCGTCTGCGCCGCCAGGGACGAGATCCTGGACAAGATACTCGTGGCGAAAAAGGCCGGCAAGGTCATCGACGGACATTACCTGGGATTCGACCCCAGGCTGGATGCATACTGCGCGGCCGGAATCAGGACGGACCACGAGTGCAGCCACCCGGATGAGATGCACAACCGCATCAGGCGCGGAATGTACGTCCTGCTGCGCCAGGGAACCGCCTGCCACGACCTGGTGAACCTTCTGGGAGGAATGGATGAAAGAAACACCGACCGCTGTCTGATCTGCACCGATGACTGTGCGGCAAAGACAATAGTTGAAATCGGCCACATAGACAACAATGTCCGTATGGCCATAGCGGAGGGAGTTGATCCGATCACCGCAATCTGCATGGCCACGATCAACACAGCCAACTGCTACAGACTGGACGACCGCGGGGCCGTTGTTCCCGGAAGAAGGGCCGACCTCCTGTTCCTCTCCTCTTTGGACAAAGACTTCAAGGTCAACGAGGTCTACACATCCGGCAGGCATGTGGCTTCCCACAGACAATATCTGGTGGAGCCGGTCCATGCATCCATAGAGAAAGTCAGCGGAAAGATGAACATCAGAAACCTCAGCGCCGGACGGTTTGATCTGAAGCTGTCCTCCAACCACGTCAAGGTCATTCAGATACTTCCCGGATCCGTTGTCACAAAAGCGGTGGATGCCTATGTGGATCTTGACGAAAACGGCTGC
>JAGABK010000201.1 GCA_017614625.1 Spirochaetales bacterium | reverse complement strand
GAAACACCTACAGGCTGGACGAGCCCTACATCGTCATGGCCACTCAGAACCCGGTGGAGTCCTACGGAACGTTCCCGCTTCCCGAGGCCCAGCTGGACAGGTTCTTCATGAAGCTGTCCCTCGGATTCATGAGCAGGGAGCAGGAGATAGGGGTCCTGAGGCGTCCTGATTCCAAGTCCCTCCTGGAGGAGCTTCAGCAGGTGGCCGGAGCGGACGAGCTGGTGAAGCTTCAGTCATCGTACCAGGGCGTGAAGGTCAGCGACGACATCGCCTCATACATCATGGACATCGTCACGTACACGCGTGAGAGCGACAAGCTGGCCTACGGCGTGTCGGCCCGCGGAAGCCTTGCGCTCTACAGGGCCAGCCAGATCGAGGCCGCCATCAACGGAAGGGACTTCGTGATTCCCGAGGACGTGAAGAAGGAGGCTCCCTTCGTGCTGTCCCACAGGATCATGACGGTCGCCAGAAGCCACATAGACAGTACCAAGTTCATCATGAACATGCTGGACGAGATACCCGTTCCCATGGAGGACGTCAGGTAGATACCGATGGTCGCCCTGGTATTCGTCGTCCTTCTAGTATTCCTGGTCCTCATTGAGTTCTACTCCATCCGCCGGATGCCGCGGAACATCAGGTTCTTCTACGACACGGACATGAACCTTGCAGAGCCGGGGGAGGTGATAACCGTCACCTTCCGCCTGGGCAATTCGTCATCCCTTCCCATGCTGCTGACCGGCCTTTCCATCCAGTTCGACGACGTGGTGAAGTTCGAGGAGGACGAAACCTGGTGCGCAAGGCACCTTGAGGGCGGATTCTCGGGAAGTTCCGTGCGATACAACCTCACGTTGCCGCCGCACGGCATGTACAAGGGCAGGTTCAGGATCTCGCTCAAACGCCGCGGCTACTATGAGCTCGGCCGCGTATACATCGAGACGGGGGACTTTCTGGGCCTGAAGTCTGAAGTCATCTCCAGGGATCCGGCTCTCAAGCTGACCTGCACCGCAAGGTACCGCGAGGACGACAGCGCCTTCAGGGATTTCGGCGGCATCATGGGCGATGTCTCCGTGCGCCGCTTCATCCACGACGACCCGACGCTGACGGTGGGGTACCGCGAGTACACCGGACGCGAGCCCATGAAGATGATCTCCTGGAACCAGACCGCCAAGACCGGCCGCCTGATGGTGCGCGTCAACGACCATACGGCCGATTCCGACATAGCCGTCCTGGTGAACATGGAGGACGCAAAGCCGAAGCACCGCGAGCGGGGACTGGAGCTGGCGCGCGTGGTTTGCGAGCAGCTGGAGGACCGCAGGATCCCGTACGCCTTCTATTCGAACGGGGACCTGTTCGATGTCCGCAAGGGCCTGGGCAAGGCCCATCTGATGAAGGTTCTGAAGGCGATCGGCGTGGCCAGGCCCGCCTGCTACTACGGTTTCTCCGACCTTGTGGACAGGTGCGTCGCACGCGGCAACTCCAAGCGCAGCTACGTCCTGGTCACGCCGCAGCTCGACGACAGGGGCCATGCGGCGCTGGAGAAGCTGCGCATGCATTCGGACCTTGCAATCTGCGTTATTTACGAGGACAATGACGATATGGACGACACGAAAGAGGAGGTTGCCGCACAATGAAGAATTCATCCGTCACGAAAGTCTGTTCCGATCTCTGTTTCATCCTGGGGTTCTTCTGCCTGTACAGGCCCCTGAATTCGTTCCTCTGGCCTCTTGTCGCCCTTGTGGCGGCCTGCCTTGTGGACGGCCTGCTCATAACGCACATCAGGAACGGGGTGCTGCGCTTCCTGGCGGCCCTTCTTCCTGGTCTGTGCCTTCTGATGTGCTCGACCGTGATGCAGTACGTGGCCATGGGCGTTGCGCTGGCATACTATCTGATATTCGTCGCCGCAGGCATGAACGTCATGGAGATCTGGAAATACCGCAGCATCTTCATCGCCATGATCTGCGTGGATGTCTTCGTCATGGTAATAGCCCTGATCGGAGGTCTTGCCGGCCTTGGTTCCGCCGTCCTGAGCGTGCTGTTCATGGCCTTCGGCGCAATCACGCTGCGCACACTGCGCATGGGGGCTTCCATGTCCTTCAAGTGGAACATGAAGAACGCCGGCTCCTTCGCCGTACCGGTGGTGGCAAGTATCCTGGCATCCGTGGTCGTTTACTTCCTCCTTCTGGGAATCTGGTACCTGCTGAGCCTGATCAACGTGCATATGGGAGTGGCCGACAGGCCTGCATACGGGACGCGCATGCACAAGACTCCGGCGGTGGCGGTCAACCAGAACGCCTATGTCATGGAGGAGACGGAGGAGAACGACACCGAGGAGAACAAGGAACCGGCGAAGTACACCATATTGGACGAGATGAAGCGGCCGTATATCCTCTACATAGTCATAGGAATAGCGGCGGCCGGAATCTTCTTCCTTGTCTACAAGTACCTTCACGTGGGAGCGACGGACAAAAAAGAGGAGGAGTTCGAGGAGACCGAGGTCGCCGAGGTCTCCGCAAAGAAGCGCCTGGCGCGCAAAAAGAAGCAGCGCGACGCCTCCAACGCCCAGAAGGTGCGCAAGATCTACCGTGAATACCTCTATTTCCTCACAGGCAAGGGTGTGAGCCTGACGACCGGCTCCACCACTACCGATGTCCTGGATGAGTCCAGGGCGGTCTCCGACTCGCAGTCCAACGACAGGCTCCGCGAGATCTATCTGAAGGCGAGGTACGGCAGTTCCGAGACCGTGACGCCCGAGGAAGTGGCTTTCGCGAGGAAGATGCTCGAGGAAATCAGGGAAAACAAAGCGGAACAGAAGTGAGAAAAGCGTGAACTTTCTCAAAAGATGACAGCTTTCTGCCAGACTTTTGCAAAATGGTTTTTCAAAACACTTTTTTCTTGCTTTGGCGGAGAAACTGGCATAAAATTTCAATTACTTGATTAGAACATTGCAAAATGGAGGAACATTATGAAGAAAATTTTGACAACATTGCTCATTTCTCTGCTTGTTCTTGGTTTCTGCTTTGCCAACGGCGGAACTGAGGCTCCGGCAGCGGAAGCAGCACCGGCG
>JAGABK010000200.1 GCA_017614625.1 Spirochaetales bacterium | reverse complement strand
TCTTCGGAGCCACGATCGGTCTTTCCGACATGATCGTCCCGGAGTCCAAGAAGACCCTCGTCGACGCTGCCAACGCCAAGCAGTCCGAAGTCCTGGAGCAGTACCATCACGGTCAGATCACCCAGGAGGAGCGCTACAACAGGCTCATCGACATCTGGTCGCAGACGAACGAGCAGCTTGCCGACGAGCTCATGGCAAAGCTCCGCGAGAGCCAGAACGGTTTCAACCCGCTGTTCCTCATGGCCGATTCCGGTGCAAGAGGATCCAAGACCCAGATCCGTCAGCTCGGCGGAATGCGCGGACTCATGTCCAAGCCGAACGGCGACATCATCGAGTTCCCCATCAAGTCGAACTTCAAGGAAGGTCTCTCGATCATCGAGTTCTTCATCTCGACCAACGGTGCCAGAAAGGGTCTGTCCGATACAGCCCTCAAGACAGCAGAGGCCGGATATCTCACCAGAAGACTGGTCGACATCTCGCAGGACGTCGTCATCAACCAGGAGGACTGCGGAACCATCAACGGTATCGTCAGGACCGCCATCAAGGACGGTGACGAGGTCATCCAGAGCCTTGCCGACAGGATCACCGGACACTACACGCTCGAGAACGTCATCAACCCGAACACCGGCGAGGTCATCGTCCCGCTGGACCACGAGATCACGGATGACGAGGCCAAGGCCATCGAGGATGCTGGAGTCGAGGGAGTCCTGGTCAGGACCGTTCTCACCTGCGAGGCCAAGCACGGCGTCTGCAAGAAGTGCTACGGCCGCAACCTTGCGACCAACAAGCCGGTTTCGGTCGGTGAGGCTGTCGGAATCATCGCCGCACAGTCCATCGGACAGCCCGGTACGCAGCTGACCATGAGAACCTTCCACGTCGGAGGAACAGCATCCACCAGCGCAGAGGAGAACAAGGTCACCTTCAAGCATCCCGTGTACATCACGAAGATCTCCGGAAGCATCGTAGAGCGCCAGGAGGACGGTGAGAACCTGTTCACCAGAAAGGGCTACATCTTCTACAGGCCGGCTCTCGACGAGTTCAGCCTCGGAGACGGCGTCTCCCTCGCCAAGGGAATCTCCGACGGAATGAAGGTCGCGGGCAACACCGCGATCTGCATGAAGGGCAAGGAGAGCCTCACATGCTCGATCAAGGGCGGTCTTGTCAAGGTCCTCGGCGACAAGGCCGTCGTCCTCGGAAGCGAGGAGAGAATGGACGCCAAGACCGGATCTGTCCTCCACGTGGGCGAGAACCAGTATCTTCCCACCGGCGAGGCCGTCATCTCGTTCGACCCGTTCTCCGAGCCGATCATCTCCGAGTTCGACGGTATGGCCCGCTTCCAGGACCTCACGCCCGGCATCACATTGATAAAGGAAGTCAACGAGGAAACCGGTACGGTAGGCTACAGGGTCACCGACCACGCCCTTGAGAACGTCGAGCCGAAGATCGAGATCATCGATGCGGACGGCAACGTCCTCTCATCCTATCTGCTGCCCGGTTCGTCCTACCTGCAGGTGGGCGAGGGCGAGATGGTGTCCAAGGGACAGGTCATCGCCAGACTGCTCATGGCCAGCGTGAAGACGAAGGACATCACCGGAGGTCTTCCGAGGGTCGGAGAGCTGTTCGAGGCCCGCAAGCCCAGGAACGTGGCTGTCCTCGCGAAGGCCAGCGGAGAAGTCTCCTACGGCGGAATCGAGAAGGGCAAGAGAGTCATCATCGTCACCGACGAGTTCGGCAAGGAGTACAAGCACTCCATCCTGCTCGGAAAGCACATCCTTGTCAGGGAGAAGGACCACGTCGAGGCAGGCGAGCGCCTGTGCGACGGAAACATCGACCCGCATGACATCCTCGACATCGCCGGCGAGAACCAGCTTCAGCAGTTCCTGCTCAACGAGGTTCAGGAGGTCTACAGACTCCAGGGCGTCGACATCAACGACAAGCACCTCGGAATCGTCGTCAGGCAGATGCTCCGCAAGGTCGAGATCCTCAAGACCGGCGACACCCGCTTCATCCTGGGACAGAAGGTCGACAAGTACCGCTTCCACGAGGAGAACGCGAACACAATCGCCACCGGCGGAGAGCCCGCTATCGCAAGACCGTGTCTGCTCGGAATCACGAACGCCTCGCTTTCGATCGATTCGTTCATAAGCGCAGCTTCGTTCCAGGAGACCACCAAGGTCTTGACAAACGCCGCGATTGCTGGTAGTAGAGATGAATTGCGCGGTCTGAAGGAGAACGTCATCATCGGACACCTCATTCCTGCCGGAACAGGCATGAAGTGCTACAGGGATGTCAAGCTCAAGGACGAGGACGCGCTGGCACTCAGCGACAGAGTCGAGTCGGTCATGAGCGAAAGGGCCCAGGAAGAGTATGAGGACCTTGCGGGAATGACCGTCGAGGACGACTTCATCGGAGATGCGGACGAGGCGGATGCCGTCGACGATTTCGCCGGTGAGGACGAGGAGTGATTTGATCCGGAAGGCCTGAAAGGGTCTTCCGGAAAAGATAAAAACCATTCGTATGAGTGGTTGAATTGCGTACATGGCAGTTGTCCGGCTTCGCCCGGAGCGTCGTGTACGGTGAGGAGTAAGCAAGAATGCCTACAATTAACCAACTGGTCAGAAAGGGTCGTGCAAAGGTCACACACAAGACAAAGTCTCCGGCACTCGAAGGCTGCCCGCAGAAGCGCGGTGTCTGCACCAAAGTCATGACCGTCACACCGAAGAAGCCTAACTCAGCTTTGAGAAAGGTCGCCCGTGTCCGTCTTTCGAACGGAATCGAAGTCACAGCCTACATTCCCGGTATCGGCCACAACCTCCAAGAACACTCGGTTGTCCTCATCCGTGGCGGAAGAGTCAAGGACCTTCCTGGTGTACGTTACCACATCATCCGTGGTACGAAGGATACTCAGGGTGTCACCGACAGAAAGAGAAGCCGCTCCAAGTACGGTACAAAGAAGCCCAAGGCTTGATGAGGAGGTATCTGTATGTCAAGAAGAACAAACGCACCCGTCAGGGAAATCCTTCCGGATTCAGTTTACAACAGCACAGTCGTTGAGAAGTTCATCAACCGCATGATGCTCGACGGCAAGAAGTCCGTAAGCACACGCATCCTCTACGACGCAATGAAGATCATGGGCGAGAAGACCGGAGAGGCTCCGCTCGATGTCTTCACAAAGGCTCTCGACAACGTCAAGCCTGTCGTCGAAGTCAAGTCCAAGAGAGTCGGTGGAGCGACCTATCAGGTTCCTACCGAGATCCGCGAACCCAGACGTGAAGCTCTGGCAATGCGCTGGCTGATCGCAGCCGCACGCAGCCGCAGCGGAAAGTCGATGAGCGAGAAGCTCGCCGCTGAGCTTTTGGATGCATATGCGAACACCGGTTCGGCATTCAAGAAGAAGGAAGACATGCACAGAATGGCAGAAGCCAACAAGGCGTTCAGCCACATCAGGTTCTGATTCCTTCACAGGTCGGTTACGATCTGAGGACCGCAGCACACGCTGCGGTCTTTTTTTCTCCTGGTGGTAGTACAGCATCTCCGATGATTGTCATGAATCTGTCTCTTTTTCTGATTCATGACAATTTTCCTGCGTTTCTTGTCGTAAAAAGTTTTTTCTCCGATTCATGACAAATCACAGCGGAAATATGTTATGAAATGGAACTTTTCAGTTTTTCATGACAATTCTTTTTTCCTGAGTGGTGTATTTTTCAAGGAAATCGCGAAAACTACACCGTTTTCTTCTGTTTCTGGTGTATTTTCGGACAGAACAGTGAAAAGTACACCACAAACACCATGAATTTGGTGTAGAAAACGGAAAAACTGCGAAGAATACACCATGGCAGGGTCTGTTGTGTCATACCCATTGACTGACTTTCCCATGTGGTGTACATCAGTCACAGGAGAACTAAACCATGAGAATCGCTATCTGTGCTTTCCGCCAGGAATCCAATTCGTTCAATCCGGTTCCGTCCGGTCTCGACTTCTATGAACGCGGCGCCATCTTCGAAGGGCAGGCCATGTACGACTTCGCCAAGGAGAAGCAGGGGACCGTCGGCGCGATGGTCGAAGCGGTGGAGAAGGAGGGCGTCAAGCCCGAGATGCTCTGCTTCATGTCCGCGCTCAGCAGCGGAGGTCCCGCGACCGACGAGGTGGTGGACAGGTTCGTCGAACGCACGACCAGCCTTCTGAAGGACTGCCTTCCCCTGGACGGACTTCTCGTCTCCCTGCACGGGGCGACCGTCTCGGAAAGCCACGAGGATGTGTGCGGTTACATCCTTGAGAAGCTCAGGGAGCAGGTCGGACCCTCGGTTCTCATCTCTTCCTCCTACGACCTGCATGCGAACATAACCGACAGGATCCAGAGGAACGCCGATTTCATCTGCGGCTACCAGACATATCCCCACGTGGACTTCTACGAGACAGGTGACAGGGCGGCAAGGATGCTCCTTGATTCCCTGAAGGGCAGGATCCACGCAAGGACATACAGGACCAACGTTCCCATGATAGTCCCCGCAGGCTCGTACACCACGCTTCGCGGGTTCTTCGGAGACCTGATAAAGCAGGCCCATGCCATGGTCGATTCCGGAAGGATCCTGGATTTCACAGTCTTCCAGGCCCAGCCCTGGCTGGACGTGAAGGAGATCGGAGCCAGCATCATAACGATAGGCGAGGACGAGACCCAGGCCAAGGCCTGCGGATACGAGCTTGCGAAGAAGCTCCTGGACAACAGGGAGGCCTTCAGGCAGGACCTGTACACGATCGACGAGGTCATCAGGAAGGCCGAGGCCAACACCACCGGAAAGCCCATGGTCCTTTGCGACGCCCCGGATTCGACCAACGCGGGAGCCTGCGGCGACAGCCCGGCCGTCCTGGAGAGGATCAAGGCGCTTGATTCGGATGTGAAGGCCGCCTTCTACCTTCGCGACACTCCGGCCGTCGAGGCCCTGTGGGACAAGGAGGTCGGTTCGGTGCAGCACATCAGCCTGGGCGGTACTCTGTGCCGCACGTTCTACGGACCCGTGGAGCTTGATGTGAAGGTCGTCTCGAAGCACAATCCCGAGCCCGAAGTCTCCGTCGCCGGAAGCGGAAGGGTGGTTGTGGTCAGATGGCGCAACGTGGACATAGTCGTCCTTGAGTACATCTCGGGGTCGGGCAATCCGGCGCTCTACCGCAACTTCGGAATCGAGCCGGAGGACTACCGGCTGGTGAACGTCAAGGCGTGCACCTCGTTCAGGACTCACTACGAGCCCATCTCCTGCGAGATCTGCGAGACCAACACCCCGGGAGCCGCGGCAGCGGACCTGACGGTTCTGGATTTCAGAAAGCTTCCCAAGGACAGGATTTTCCCGTTCGCGGACATTTCGGACTACAGGATCCAGGAGCCTGCCGCATTGAGATGATCAGAGGGAATCCTTTGCGTATCCGCTTTTCGCGATGACTATGTTGATTCCCATTTCGGAGATTCTGGTGCGGTATTCCTCGGACAGGCCGGAATCTGTGACGATCGTATCTACTGTCTTGAGAGGAATGCCCAAGGCAAAGGCGTTGTTTCCGAATTTCTCGCTGTGGGTCACGAGAATAACCGAGCTGGCATGTTCGACCACTTCATTTCTCAGACTTGCATCCGTAAGTGAATAGTCGGATATCCCTTGCTCCACGGTGACGCCTCCGGCGCCGATGAATGCCTTGTCCACGTAGATGCTCTTCATGGCCTGGACTCCGAGATATCCGGACATGTTGAGTTCGTTGTTGTCTATCTTTCCTCCCAGGACGAAGATGTCGAAGTTCGTGCCTATGAGTTCGTTTATCACCGGGAGGGAGTTCGTGATGATGGTGAGGTTGTGGAATTCCTTCAGGTTGCGGGCGACCTCCAGCACCGTTGTCCCGTTTGCGAGAAGAACCGTCTCTCCCTCTCTTACGAGCTTCGCGGCTTCCCGGCCGATCGCCTGTCTTTCCTCCATGCCGTTCTCGAAGGTCTCCTGGTCCAGGGAGAAGTCTATGGACATCGATTTGTCCGTGTTGAGCAGTGCTCCGCCGAAAATCCTTTTCACGTACCCTTTGTCCTGAAGGGCCTCGATGTCTCTTCTTGCGGTTTCATGGGATACTCCGTACTGGCTGATGATTTCCGTCATCTTTATCATTCCGCCATTTGCACGCAGTGTCTTGAGAATCTCGTTTCTCC
The DNA here is from genome assembly GCA_017614625.1 of Spirochaetales bacterium. GTDB lineage: Bacteria > Spirochaetota > Spirochaetia > Sphaerochaetales > Sphaerochaetaceae > UBA9732. The sequence continues at coordinate 7,277 of JAGABK010000200.1, read as the reverse complement.
TGTCTTTCGCCAACATGTAGATACCTTCCTTGTGGTTGATGCTTCCGGCATTGATGATACAACCAACATTATAAAAGTGCAATATTGCAATATTTTTCTTTTGCAGCTTTTAATAGTGTGCAAAGTTGCAACATTTTTCCGATGCTATCAACATTATTTATGAATACATGCAAGCTTCAAGTGTTGACAAATGCATTATCTGGCTTATCCTGAAATTGACTGTTCGAATATTTTATGGGGTATTCGGAGACGGGAGGGAAGATAATTCATAATGAAGATTGCCATTTGCGAGTTCCGTCAGGAATCTAATGCCTTTAATCCCATACCGGCCGATTTCGGTTTCTTCGAGCTTGGAGGAATCCACGAGGGGCAGGTTTTCCATGACGCCCTGCATGGGAAGCAGGTGGCTGTCGGCGGAATGCTGGATGTGCTGGAGAAAGCCGGTGTCGAACCCATCATGCTGTTCTCGATGCATGCGGACAGCGGAGGTCCGGTGAAGGATGCCGTTGTCAGGAAGTTCATTGAAAAGACCATGACCATGCTGAAAAAAGAGCTTCCGCTTGACGGTCTGCTCGTCTCGATGCACGGAGCGACCCAGTCGGAGAGTATAGAGGATGTCTGCGGATTCATACTGGAGGCCCTCAGGGAGCAGGTGGGTCCCGGCACCCTGATATCTGCGTCGTTCGACCTTCATGCCAACATAACGGACAAGATACACCGCAATGCGGATTTCATCTGCGGCTACCAGACATATCCCCATGTGGATTTCTTCGAGACCGGGGCAAGGGCCGCGGGAATTCTTCTGGATACCCTGAACGGGAAGATCCATGCGAAGACATACAGGACCGTGATACCCATGATAGTCCCGGCAAGCTCGTACACTACTTTGCGCGGCAGTTTCGGGGCCCTTGCGGACTATGCCCAGAAGCAGGTCGCCAAGGGAAGGATCCTGGACTACACGATCTTCCAGATGCAGCCGTGGCTGGATGTCGAACTCGGAGGGACATGCGTCGTCACCATAGGCGAGGATGAGGACGAGGCGAAGGCCTGCGCAACTGATTTCGCGCAGAAGCTCTTCGGCATGAGGGACAACTTCAGGCAGGACCTCTATCAGATAGATGAAGTGATCCGGAAGGCGGAGAAGAACCAGAGCGGAAAGCCTGTCATACTTGTCGATTCCTCCGACTCTCCGAACGCCGGAGCCTGTGGAGACAGCCCGGCGGTCCTGGAGAGGATCAAGGCCCTGGGTTCGAATGTCCGTGCGGCCTTCTACATCAAGGACACCCCTGCGGTCAAGGAGCTGTGGAACAGGGGCATAGGATCGGTCAACCGCATAAGGCTCGGCGCGACCATGAGCCATGAGTTCTACAGGCCCGTGGAGATAGAGGTCGAGGTGCTTTCCCTGCACAACGGGGTATTCACGGCCGAAGGGCCTGCAGGCAGGGGAACGCCCCATGACTGCGGAAGAGTCGTGACCGTCAGGTGGAACAACGTCGACATCGTCATATGCGAGGCGATCAGCTATCCCGGTGACCTGCAGCTGTACAGGCATTTCGGTGTGGAGCCCACGTTCTACGACCTGGTGATTGTGAAGGCCTGCACGTCGTTCAGGGTCGCATACGAACCGATCGCGTCCGACATCTGCGAGACCGACACGCCGGGTACTGCGCCCATCAACCTCGGGCTTCTGCGGTTCAAGAGGCTCCCGAGATATTTCTATCCGTTCAGCGACATCTCCGGCTATGAGATTCCTGAACCCGTAGCTTTGAGATGAATTGGAGGGCAATGCACATGAGAAAGGAAAAACTGCTTGCCAGAAAACGGGGAAGGTTCGAACTGGCCCCATACGTCCTGATGCTGCCGGCCATAACCCTGTTCTGCCTGTTCACGTTCTGGCCGTTCTTCAAGACGCTCTTCCTTTCCTTTTCCTATACGAACAAGAAAGGCGATTTCGTCCAGTGGGCGGGATTCGACAACTTCGTGAGGGTCTTCAAATCCTCTCTCTTCCCGAAAATCATGGGCAACACCTTCAAGTTCGCCGGACTGGTCGGTGTCGGGACGCTTTTGTTCTCCATGATCTTCGCCCTTGCCAGCGCAGCGAAGGAGAAGGGGAGCAGGGTCTACGAGGTCATGTTCGCCATACCCATGGCAGTTGCCTCCGTCCCCGCTTCGGTCATCTTCGAGTTCCTGATGAAGAAGGAGGGCGGCCTCATCAACGGCATTCTGGGTACAAGCATCGCATGGCTTCAGGATCCGAAGTGGGCGTTGATTGCCGTTGCCTTCGTCACCGTATGGCTTCACATAGGCTCCAGCTACATATTCCTGCTCGTCGGATTCAGGAACGTGCCTCAGGAACTGGTCGAATGCGCGACCCTGGACGGGGCGGGCCCTATAAGAAAGGCCCTCAAGATATTCATTCCGATAGCGTCGCCGCAGATCTTCTTCGTCGTGTTCCTCAACATCAACAGCTGTTTCAAGGCTTTCGGCCAGATAAAGCTTCTGACCGCCGGAGGTCCGAACAATTCGACCAAGACGATCATCTACGAGATGTATGAGAACGCAATGAAGAACTCGCGCTATGAGACTGCGTGTGTCGATGCTTTGATCCTGTTCATCATCCTGTTGGTCGCAAACAGGATCCAGAACGCGCTTGAGGGGAGGTTGGTGTTTTACAAATGAAGGCTGTACGTATAAAAAAGCCGGGCACGATCGTGTCCTACATTGTGAAGATCCTCGCAGGCCTGATTTTCACTTCCCCTATAATCATATGCTTCATCTACTCGTTCAAACCCAACGGGGAACTGCTGGTTTCCACGCTCGGGACGTTTTTCCCGAAATCTCCGACGCTCGAGAACTTCTGGTACGTCCTGTTCAAGGTCAAGATGCAGAAATACCTGGTCAACACTTTCATCCAGTGCTTCTCCGTCATCGTCTGCCAGCTTGCCTTCTGCAGCATGGCGGCCTATGCCATGGTTTTCTACAGGTTCAGGGGCAAGAGGTTCCTCTGGTCTCTGGTCCTGGCGTCGGTCATGATTCCGGGTGATGTCATAGTCATTTCGAATTACATCCAGATCCAGCACTGGCACCTGACGAACACCCATCTGGGAATGGCGTTGCCCTATCTCGTGGGAGGCATGGGGATATTCCTGATGAGGCAGTTCTTCCTGACCATCCCGCGCGAGCTTTCCGAAGCCGCGGAGATCGACGGCTGCAGCAAACTCGGTTTCATGTGGCGTGTTGCGGTTCCGCTGTCGATTCCGTCCATGGCCTCGCTTGCGATCTATGAGTTCATCGCCATCTACAACAGGTATTTCTGGCCTCTGCTCGTCGTTGACAAGGACAGGATGCGCACCATCCAGCTCGGAATGGCTTATCTGGAAGGAGGGGAGAACGGAAAGGTCGCATACATACTCGCGGGAGCCTCGTTCTGCGTGATCCCCGCGGTGATAGTGTTCATCTTCGGTCAGAAGTTCCTTGTCAAGGGAATGACGGCCGGAGCCGTCAAAGGATGAACCCGGCTCTGCCGGTTCAGATATGGAATAACCGCCGTTGGCGGAGAAAAAAGGAGATATGAATATGAAAAAACTGCTTATGGTTCTTTGCGTGCTGCTGCTTGCCGTGTGCCTGTTCGCACAGGGCGGTTCGGAGGATTCGGCGCCGGAGCCCGAACAGAAGGCCGCTGCTCCCACCCAGGACGGCAAGATCATCGTCCCGTACTGGAGATGCTACACCGGAAAGTCGGCTGAATTCGTCGACGGAATCATCGAGGAATTCAATGCAAGCCAGGACAAATATGTCGTCATTCCGGAGTACAACGGCGGTTACTACGACCAGTTCGCCAAGCTCATGGCTACTGACCGCGAAAACCTTCCCGCAATGTGCAACAGCTCGTCCGAGACAGTCGGTTCCTACCTGCACTCCGGACTTGTGAAGTATGCACAGGACTTCATCGATGCCGATTCCACCTGGTCTTACAATTTCTACGGAAACCTCGTGTCCACATACGGAATCAACGGAAGGCTGGTCGGAATTCCTCTCGGATTCTCCCTCTCCGGCTTCTTCTACAATGCAGATGTCATGGCCAAGGCCGGAATCGATCCGTATTCGCTGACAAGCTTCGACAGAGTCTATGCCGCAGCACTGAAGATCTGCGAGGGCGGCTATGCGAAGTATGGTCTGGCTGAGGAGCACTCCGGAATATGGGCCAACTACTGCTTCCACAGAGAGGGTCTGTACACCGTCGACAACAACAACGGAGTCGACGCCCTTCCCACGAAGTGCCTCTACAACGAAGGCCCGCTGAAGGAAATCTGCTTCAACTACTACAAGGAGTGGGCTGATCTCGGAGCCAAGGGCTACGTCTATCCCGTCGGATCCAAGATCAAGACCGACCTCATCCCCGCAATGGGTGCAGGCGACCTTGCCATGATCATCACCACCAACTCCTACAAGAGTACGCTGCAGCAGGTCTTCGAGCAGACCGGAGGAAACTACGGATTCGTTCCGATGTTCTCCGCAACCGACAACGGAAAGCAGACCGGTTTCTGCTCGTCCGGCAACGGCTTCTTCATCATCGACAATGGATATCCCGAGCAGCAGCAGGGCGCCTTCGAGTTCATCAAGTACTTCGACTCGCCGTCCGTGCAGCTCCGCTGGATGGCCCAGACCGGTTACCTCCCGATGTACGACGCCGTGGCTCAGACTCCCGAGTACCAGGAGATCCTGAAGACCGACAACTACACCGCCAAGGTCCTCGAGGCTCTCGGGAAATCCGATACAAGCGCATTCTACGCATTCACTGCCGTGAACAACATCTACTCTCCCGCAGGTGCCACCTGTCTTGAGGCTGTCATCAACGGAGCGGATGTCCAGGCTTCGATAGACCAGATGTGCGAGACCATCAACGAAGCGTTCAAGATGTACAATCTCACCAACAGGTGATGATTGATTGACGGAATCTGAAAACCTGCCGTTGAAAGAGCATCTTTCGGCGGCAGTTTTTCATGAGAAGGAAGGTTGCCGATATGAAGAGATTATTAACCCTGACCGCGATCCTGCTGCTGGCGGTCGTACTTGCCGTTTCCTGCGGCACCGGCAAGGTGCCGGAGAGAACGATTCCCGAGAAGCTCGAGGCCTATGAACAGTACTCCACACCCTATGTCGTGCAGAACGACGGGAAGCTGCATTTCTATTTCATGGCGAGCATGGGGCTGAAAGTCGGCGATCCTTCCGGCGACGCCCAGAAATGGGGAGACAGCTGTCTGATAGTCTTCCCGAACGGACAGACGATGCTGGTGGATGCGGGAATGGGGAACTATGCGCCTCTTCTGGCCCTGAACCTCATGAAGATGGGAGTCTGGGAACTGGACTACATCTTCATCACCCATCCGCACAACGACCACGCGGCAGGCATATACAACGGGGCGAACACGATCCTGCAGTACTTCAAGGTGGGCAAATGCTACTACAACGGCACCTACAACTCGTCGTGGGGAAGCATCACCCAGATGGAGGACATGCTCGACATATTCAATGTCCCGCGTGAGATCCTGAAGGAAGGGGACAGCTTCGAAGTGTCCGGGGTCTCGTTCAGGATCATAAACCCGCCTGAAGGCGAAGCGGGCAAGATCATGTCGCTCACTCCCGACGTGAACAACGACTCCCTGGTGTTCAGACTGGATTACGGCGATTTCTCGGCCCTGTTCACGGGAGACATCTATGCCGCCAAGGAGTGGGAACTCGTGGCGAAGTATCCCGAGGTCCTGGACGTTGACTTTCTGAAGATTCCCCACCACGGGCACAACACGTCCAGCACCAGGGATTTCAGCGCCGCGGTGACGCCGGTCCTTGCAGTCGGCACCGGCCATGTGGCCATGGACCTGAACACCTACATGAGCTACACGAGGACCGGGTCCGAGGTTCTCATGGATTACTGCGACGGCTACATCCATGTTTGGTCCGACGGAACGGGACTCGAGTACGAGCACAGCAAGGAAAGGACCGTGAGGCTGTACATAGGCTACGGGCCAGAGGCGTTCGCGAATCTCTGATGGTGAGGATTGACTACCGGTGCCCCGGCACTGGTCAATTGTCCCTATGACTTCAAAATGAATATTTCTTGCTATTTCCCGGAGCCGCAAACGGGGTTATTCCTTAACCAGAACCGTTTGCGGAGGTACTGTTATGGAAATGGCTGGAAAGATGAGCGTTTTCGGAAGCTGCGTTTTAAGGAACGTACGTCAGGATGCCGACAACAGAGTATACAAAGTGAACGACAACCTGGGGTTCGGGACCGTTGCGGCGAAAGCCGGTCTGACGGTTGAGGACTTCAGCAGGCTCGGCTGTCCGGTGACCAGGGCATGGGACTATATTCAGAAGATGTTCCCCAGGATCGACGGGGACCTGGTGTTCATGGATTTCGGAGCCAGGGACAGCGTGCCCGACCTCGAGGCGGTCTCCAAATACCCGCTGGAGAAGCACGGACCGGTCACCGACCTTGAGGAATTCCTCTCTGTCTACGACAGGATCATAGACTACACCATGGAAAGGCGCCGCATGCCGGTCCTGGCCACGCTTGTGCCGGTGGACGCCAATACTTATATAGATTATATGTGCAGGACGAGGGGTCTCAACCGCGACAACATCATGAGATGGCTGGGCAACGGATACTCCAGGATAGGGGATTCGGTCAGGCTTTATTCGGATGCGGTCAGGGAGCTGGCCTTCAGGCGCGAGGTGCCTCTCATCGACATCCGCCAGGCATTCATGGAGCAGGGAAGGAAGACCGACCTGCTGGGTCCCGACGGGATCAGACCCAACGCAGCGGGCAGGCAGGTGATACACGGATGCTTCGAGAGATTCGTGTTCGATTACCTGACCTTCTGATTCTCTGGACAGTAACGTTCACAACAGACAAATAAGCCTCGCAAAAGAATTTACGGAAATTATTTACGACGCTTGACATTAATTTGCATTTTGTTCTATATTAGCCAAGGTGTCTTGCCACCGGTATGCCCTAAAAATATCGGGAGAGCAGGATTCTAGAGCCAAACCAATCATTTTAGGGGTGATAAGGTGGTTCCAGAAACACGGTTTTTGCAAATTGTGCTATGTCGCGGTCCAAGACGTTGGACTCCCGACCGCTGGATTCCTTCTTTTAATTAACTTCCAAAATAGAATAGGTTTGTCTCGAGGGTAACAGGTAAAGGCTTTGTGCCTTTAGAGCACATTCATTTATTTTTTGGATTTGTGACAAAAGGTCACAAGGAGGAACTGAT
>JAGABK010000199.1 GCA_017614625.1 Spirochaetales bacterium | reverse complement strand
ATCCCTCCCTTGAGGCCGGCGCCCAGGGTGCCGTGGGATTCATCAAGATACTGTTCGATGCCGGAATCCAGAGCGGCCTGTTCCCGATACTCATCTTCATGGGCGTCGGAGCCATGACCGACTTCGGACCGCTCATCGCCAACCCCAAGACGCTGCTTCTCGGAGCCGCGGCGCAGTTCGGAATCTTCGCCGCCCTTCTCGGAGCACTTCTTCTCTCCTTCATTCCCGGAATCAACTTCGACCTGCACGCAGCTGCATCGATCGGAATCATAGGAGGTGCCGACGGACCTACGGCGATATACACGACGACGCGACTGGCAACCGAACTGCTCGGCCCGATCGCCGTCGCAGCCTACTCCTACATGGCCCTCGTCCCGGTCATCCAGCCGCCCATCATGAAGGCCCTGACCACCAAGGAAGAGAGAAAGATCCGCATGCAGCAGCTCAGACCCGTCTCCAAGGCCGAGAAGATCATCTTCCCGATCAGCGTACTGACGGTCTGCGCCCTGCTTCTTCCCAGCGCCACGCCGCTCATCGGAGCCCTGATGTTCGGAAACCTCATCAAGGAATGCGGAGTCACCGGACGTCTTGCCGACACGGCCTCCAACGCCATGATGAACATCGTCACCATCTGTCTGGGACTTTCGGTCGGATCGAAGATGGAAGCCTCGCACTTCCTGACCCTCAACACACTGGGAATCCTGCTTCTCGGAGCCGTGGCCTTCTCGCTCGGAACAGCCATGGGCGTCCTGATCGCCAAGCTCATGAACAAGCTCGATCCCAAGCACCCGGTCAACCCGCTCATCGGCGCCGCCGGTGTCTCGGCCGTCCCCATGGCCGCACGCGTGGCCAGCAAGGTCGGACAGGAAGAGGATCCGCAGAACTTCCTTCTCATGCACGCCATGGGACCGAACGTGGCAGGAGTCATCGGATCGGCAGTCGCAGCCGGAGTGCTGCTTGCCTCCGTTCCCATCCTCGAGCCCGTCAGGAACATCCTCCTGTAAGGCCGATGGCCCAGAACAAACGGGGCTGCCTCAAAGGCAGCCTCGATTTTTTTTGCATCCGTACCGGTACCACCGGAACCACTGATACCACTGAGTTCACTGGAACCACTGAACCCACCGGAACCACTATGCGCCACCAAGTGCCACTGAAGCTGCAGGATACAGTCTCAGCCTCCCGCAATCCGTGACGGTTCGTGCCGTTCGTGACGGTAGTGACGTTAGTGCCGCTGGTGACGCCCGTGACGGTCGTGCCGTTCGTGAGCCTAATGCTCCGCTGCCCAGGCCTTCACGACCTGCATGATGTTGTTGCAGTCGTTGGTCAGAATCACGTCGCAGCCCATGTCCAGGTACTCGCGGGCGCGCTTTTCCGTGTCCGCGTAGTAGACGTTGCAGATGATCCCGTGCTCGTGGGCCTTTCTGGTCATCTCCGGCGAGGCATGCTCCAGGAACAGCTGCACCTTCTCGCAGCCCATCTCTATGGCGCGGTCGACTATCCTGTCGGGCTCGTCGCCGGCTCCCACGCAGCGCTTGATGCCCGGCGCGTACTGGGCCAGCTGCTTGAGCAGGATGTCGTTTCCGGTCATGAAGTAGCAATACTTCTCGCAGCCGTACTTGTGGATCAGCGCGGCGATCTTCTTTATCAGGTCCACGTTGTAGACGAGCTTGTTGTTGCCGGTCTTGATGTGGATGTTCATGATCACCTGGCATGCGAACTGCGCGAGAACTTCCTCGAAGCGCGGAATCTTGAGGCCCTTGTAGGCCGGACTTCCGAACTTGGCGCCGAAGTCGAACTTCAGCAGTTCCTCGTAGGTGTAGTCGGTGACAAGACCCGTTCCGTCGCTGCAGCGCTCAAGGCTCCTGTCGTGCGAGACGACAAGCTCCCCGTCCTTCGTCCACCAGACGTCGAACTCGATCTCCTGGGCTCCCAGGGCGACGGCTGCGCCGAATCCGGGCATGGTTCCCTCGGGCGCGACTGCCGGGAAGCCCCTGTGGGCGCAGGTCCTGGGATAAGGCATGAGGTCGTCGTCGAGGACGATCGCGCTTCCGCCCTGGCGGTACTTCCACGGGCGCCTGCCCTTCTCCACGTACTCCCAGTGGGCGCAGTCGGGGTTGCCGAATCCGCCCGGCTTGTAGAGCTTCTTCTCCGTGTCTATGGTGACGAAGGCAACGTCGATGCGCTCCTCGAGGTTCGCAAGCATGCGTCCGTCGGGACCCACGACCATGCTTCCGCCGGCCAGCATCGTCCCGTCGTTCAGCGTGACTCCGGACCGCAGCACGTAGGCGTTGGTGTTGTAGGCAAGGAACGTGGCGAAGGTCTCGGCGACATCAAGACGGTCGCTCTTCTGCTGGGCGCATCCGATGATGATGTCGACATTCTCCTTGGCTATGTTCGCATAGTACTCGTAGAAGTAGAAATCGTAGCATGTGAGGAACGCGAAGCGCATTCCGTCGAGCTCCAGGACCATGGGGGAATCGTATTCGTAGGTGTACGAGGCATCCAGGCCCAGCACGTGCTCCTCGCCCCATGTCAGGTGCTGCTTGTAGTACCTTCCGACAATCCCGCCGCTTCTGTCGAAGGCCAGCGTAGTGTTGCGGAACTTCCCTTCGACCTCGGTATAGCAGTTGACGAACACTATGGCGTGGCAACGCCTGGCCGTCTCGGCGGCCTTGGCGATCAGGACGCCGGTGTTGCGAGAGACAGCCTCGCGGACAGCATCGGGAGAACCCAGCTTGCCCAGGATGTCGGCGCCTTCGGGAAGGACGACGATGTCGACGCTCTCGTCCAGCCTGTCCAGCTGGTCGAGCTCCCACTCGAAATACTCGCGGCTTCTTGAACAGTCGGTCGAATAACCCGGCTGGAAAACACAGACTTTCTGTTTCATTTTCCCGCCCTCCCTACTTCTGCTTGCGCTTCGGATCGAGCCTGTCGCGCAGCCAGTCTCCGAAGAGCGAGGCCGTTACGCAGAACAGGACGATGACCATCGTCGGAATGAGCGACTGCCACCACTGGGTGACCATCAGAGCCCTTCCGTTGTTGACCATCGTTCCGAGAGACGCGTGAGGCGGCTGGATTCCGAATCCCAGGAAGCTGAGCGAGCTCTCGAAAAGGATGACCGCGCCGATGTTGTTGGTGAAAGTGATGATAAGCGGCGATGCGATGTTCTTGATGATATGCTCGACGATTATCCTGGGCGTCGAGGCGCCGATTGCCCTGGAGCACTCGATGAAGTTCTCCTTCTTGAGCTGCATGATGCCCGCCCTGGTGTGCCTGGCGAAGCCGGTCCAGTAGATCAGCGTCGTCATCAGGATGACTATTCCCGTTCCGAAGCCGAATATCGTGGAGACCGTCATGCCGATGATGATGGACGGCAGGGCCTGTCGGACATTGAACATGAACATGACGACATCGTCCACCCAGCCCCCGCAGATTCCCGCGAGGATTCCGAGGATGATTCCGAACGCCATGGATGTCAGGAGTCCCACCGAGGCCAGCGTGATGCTGGACTTGATGGCGTACAGCAGCCTTATGGCCGTGTCGCGTCCGACGTTGTCCGTTCCGAGCAGGTGCCCCGAATCCGAGAGGCCGAAGATAGACGGCTTGGCCAGTCTCTCGCGGAGGTTGGTGGCCGCCAGGTCCGTCGGGTACAGGACAGGCGCGAGGAACGCGTAGATTATCAGGGAGATGGAGAGGATGAGCAGGATCCAGACTCCTATGGGGAGCCTTCCGCTCTTGACCTTCACCTTCCTCATCTTCATTGAATCCAACTGCAAAGCTTTTTCCTTCATGTTTCCCGTCCCCCTTCTCACTTGAAGCTTTCCCTGATCTTGGGATTGAGGAAACCGTAGCTTATGTCAACGAGGATGTTGACGAAAGTCACGGAAAACGCCACCAGCAGGATGCCGTACTGGACCGTGGGAAAGTCTCTCTGCTTGGCCGAGTTGACCAGCATCTGTCCCATTCCGGGCCAGGAGAAGACCGTCTCCACGACGACGGCTCCGCTTATCATGTGACCGACCTGGACTCCCATGACGGTCACGACTGAGATCAGCGAGTTGCGCAGCGCATGCTTGACCATGACCTTCCTCTCGCTCAGGCCCTTCATCCTGGCTCCGTCGATGTACTCCTTGGTCATGACGTCCAGGAGCGAGCCTCTGGTGAGCCTTGCGATCGATGACATGGGTCCCCACGCGAGGGTGAGCATGGGCATTATCATGTGCCGGAAGCTGCCGGTTCCGAACGTCGGTAGCCAGTGCAGCGTCACGCTGAATATCATTATGAGGATTATTCCGAAACAGAAGCTCGGAATGGTGTGTCCCACTATGGTTATCGTCATCAGGGCGCGGTCCACGAAGGTGTTGTGCTTAAGCGCCGCGATTATTCCGAATCCGATTCCCATGGCCACTGCCAGCAGGAACGACGGGACTGCGAGCGAGAACGTGTTGCGCAGGCGCTCGGAATAGATCTTCTTGACGTCCTGCTTGTAGTAGTAGCTCTTTCCCATGTCGCCGTGAAGCAGGTCCAGGAACGAATCGACGTACTGCTTGATAATGGGCTCGTCGAGATGCATCTCCTCCCTCAGCTCCTTGACCGCAGCGGTCGAGGCGCCGTCGGGAAGCATCCAGCCGGTGGGATCGCCGGTGACGCGCACCAGGACGAAGACCAGCGTCCAGATGAACCATACGCAGAGCAGACCTTTGAGAACTCTTTTGATTATGAAGCTCAGCATTTCGTCTCCTCCTTGAGGTGGCAGGCAACAAGATGCCCGTTTCCGCGGTCGCACAGGACCGGAGTCTCCGTCTTGCACCTCTCAGTTGCGAACGGACAGCGCTCATGGAACGAGCAGCCGCTCGGCGGATTGATCGGGCTCGGCGGCTCGCCTGTGAGCTCGGCCTTCATCGACGGGACCGTGGGGTCCGGGATGGGGATCGAGTTCATCAGGGCCTTCGTGTACGGATGGAGCGTGTTGTCGAAGAGCTCCTGCTTGTCGGCCAGCTCGACGATCTTTCCCAGGTACATGACCGCGATCCTGTCGGAGACGTGCTTGATGACGCTCATGTCATGCGAGATGAACAGATACGAAAGGCCCAGCTCCTTCTGCAGCTCGCGGAAGATGTTGAGCACCTGAGCCTGTATGGACATGTCCAGGGCGGATACCGGCTCGTCGCAGATCAGCACCTCGGGTGTCGTCACCAGGGCCCTGGCGATTCCGATCCTCTGCCTCTGGCCGCCGGAGAACTCGTGCGGGTACTTGTCCAGGACGTCGAACTCGATTCCGACCTTCTCGACGACAGGCCTGACGATCTTGTCCTTCTCCTCCTTGGAGAGGCCTTTCATGTGAACGCGCAGCGGCTCCTCGATTATCCTCTTGACGCTCATCCTGGGGTCGAGCGACGAATACGGGTCCTGGAACACCATCTGGACCTTCCTTCTGAAGTCCATGATGTTGGTCTTGTCGACGGGCTTGCCCTTGAAGAAGACCTCGCCCTCGGTGGCGGGGATCAGATGCATGATGACCCTTGCCAGCGTGGATTTTCCGCATCCGGACTCGCCGATGACTCCCAGGGTCTCGCCCTTGTAGAGCACAAGGTCCACTCCGTCGATGGCCTTGACGGTCTTCTTCTCGCCCCTTTCGAACATCCCGCGCTTGACGGGGAAATGCTTCTTGATGTTCTTCGCTTCGATAAGGATCTCCTTCTCAGGCATTGAGGACCTCCTTGTCTGCGAAAATGCACCTTGCCCTGTGTCCCGGGCCGATGTCTACGAAATCCGGCTCCTTCTCGCGGCACCTGTCGCAGGCATGCGGGCAGCGGTCCGCGAAGCGGCAGGTGGAGACCGGAGCGGTGAACGTGGGAACCGTTCCCGGAATCGAGAACAGCTCCTCCCTGTCTTCCTTCAGGCTGGGAATGGCCATGAGAAGGCCCCTGGTGTACGGATGGCGGGGGTTCTTGAAGATGTCGTAGCACGAACCTTCCTCCACGACCACTCCGCCGTACATGACCAGGATCCTGTCGCACATGTTGGCAACGATTCCCAGATTATGTGAAATGAGTATGACACTCATGCTGAATTCGTCTTTGAGATTCCTGATGAGCTCCAGCACCTGCGCCTGGACGGTCACGTCCAGAGCCGTGGTGGGCTCGTCCGCTATCAGGATGTCCGGTCTGCACGCGAGGGCTATGGCTATCATGATCCTCTGCTGCATTCCGCCCGAAAGCTGGTAGGCGTAATCCTTGATCCTCAACTCGGGCGAAGGGATTCCGACCTTCCTCATCAGTTCGATGATGGTCTCCCTCTCCTTCTTCTTGTCGACCTTGCCGGTGCTGTGGGCGCGCATGACCTCGGCGATCTGGTTTCCCACGGTATAGACCGGGCTGAGGGACACGAACGGATCCTGGAAGATCATGGATATCTTGTTCCCTCTAATATGCTCCAGCTGCTTCGGAGTCGCCTTGGCCAGGTCGATTCCCTCGAACAGTATCTCTCCGGCCTCGATCCTGGTGTTCTGCCTGTTGATGAGGCCCACGAGCGATCTGGCCACCGTCGTCTTTCCGCATCCGGATTCTCCGACGATTCCCAGAACCTCGCCTCTCTTCATAGAGAAGTTGATGTCGTCGGCGGCGGGGATCACCTTCGTCGCCGTGTAGTAATAGGTCTTCAGACCACGCACTTCAATGATGTTGTCGTCCAAAACCATCCTCCAGTCATCAAATAACGGGACTGCCGCACGAGGCGGCAATCCCTTGATGTGAACAATTATTCAAATTTGGAATCAGTTGCTTGCCTTGAACTTCAGGTGGTCGGCTCTGTAGTTGTAGCCCTTGCCCGGAGCATAGCTCCACTCAAGGTCGTTCCTGATTGCGTAGATCGAGTCGGGGCAGTACCAGATGATTCCCGGAACCTCGTCGTCCCAGATCTCCATCATCTCGCGGTAGATGGCCCTTCTCTTGGCCACGTCTGTCTCGATCAGCAGCTGGTGTCCGAGCTCGTTGAACCTTGCGGTTCCCTCTGTGTGCCAGAGGCTCTTCTGCAGGGTCGTTCCCTCGCCCCAGAGTACCCAGAGGCCTCCGATCGGGTCCTCGAACCTCAGGCCGTTCGACCAGGTGAGAAGACCCTGGATTCCGGGAAGGCTCCAGTTGTCGACGAATGTGACCTGTGCGTTGAGACCGATGTCCCTCCACATGCTGACGATTGCCTCGGCGGCCTCGTTGCCCATCTTGTAGTAGCCGTTGACCAGTCTGTACTCGATGACCCTTCCGTCATATCCGGAGTTCTTCACGAGCTCCTTTGCCTTCTCGGGATTGTACTCGTACTCGGGATAGTCCTCGATGTAGTACTCGCCGAAGCAGGGGTAGTTGTATCCGTTGGGAACCGTGGCCATTCCGCCCCAGAGCGTGTCGATCAGGAGCTGGCGGTCGATGGCAAGGCTCATTGCCTGTCTGACTTCCTTCCATGGCACTCCGTCCTCGGTGGTGTTGATCCTGCAGAGGTGGCTTGCCGTGTAGGGCTGGTTGATGACATCGACCTTCGGGTTGTCATGCAGTGCGTCCCAGCTGTCCTTGGAAAGGTCCGGGGCGATGTCGATCTCGCCGGTCATGACGGCTGCGATCAGAGAGGACTCCTCGGGGATGTAGCAGTACTCGACCTTGTTTGCGATCGGCTTCTCTCCGTAGTAGCCGTCGTAGTAGGAAAGCATGAGGCTCTCGCTGGAGAGGCTCTCGACTTTGTAGGGGCCTGTTCCGACGGGCTGGGTTGCGAAGACCTCCGAACCCTCCTTCTCGAAGTAGTCCTTGTTGATGATGTATACGCTCATGTATCCGGCAAGGCGCTGGAAGATGACCGGATCGGGCTGCGACGTGACGATGCGCAGTGTCAGATTGTCGATGACCTCGCAGTGGTCAATCGTGCTTACGATAGTCTTGACGTTTGCATCGGGATAACCGGATGAGATGCCGTAGTCGGTGGGCTTGAGGACCCTCATGAGGCTGAATGCGACGTCCTCGGCGGTAAGGGGTGCTCCGTTGTGGAAGGTGATTCCGCTCTTGAGCTTGTATTCGGACGTGCAGTCGTCGATCATTTTCCATGAATCGCAGATGTAGCTGGTGATGGTTCCGTCATCCTCGCAGTAAAGCAGGGTGTCGAAGATCTCATACAGCCAGCGGCAGTTGGCAAGACCCATTCCGCGGCACGGATCGAGTGTCTTGGGCCATGCGGAAACGCCTATTCTGAGAAGGTCGATATAGTTTCCGTCGTCTGCGGAAGCGGAGCCTGATTCCTTCGAACCTCCCGCGAAAACGAGGGAAGCTGCAAGAACAACAAGCACCAGAACAGTAGCAAGTTTCTTCATTTTCGTTCTCCTTAGTGTTTTTTGCCCTTCGGGGGCACTTAAATCGTAACACCGGGCATGTCGGAGAAACAAATTCGAGGATGTGAAATCATTATAAGTGAGTCTTATATATAAGGACGGCTTGCGATGCTCGGATAGGCCTTCAGCTCGTCCAGGAAGAGGTGGACGGCCTTGGAGAGGACCTTTCCGGTGCAGAAGCAGGCCACCACGCTGTGGGACAGGTCTGCGTCCTTGATGCGGTAGAAGGCCAGGTTCTGAAGACCCACGTTGTTGGAGGTGCACTCCAGCTCGTCGATCAGTGCTATTCTCTCGCCGTTGATGACATAGTCTATGAGGTAGCTCCATACGGAGGTCTGTTCCTTGATGATAGGCTCGAAATCCAATGAATCAATAAAGGATTGGACTATCGTTTTGGTCCTGTTGTAGCTCGTGAGCGAGAACGGATAATCCCTGAGCTTGCCCAGGTTCTCCCTTGAGACCGACGGGATGTGGTCGAAATCCGTGAAAGGCTTGCTGGCGCAAAGCGGGTTGGACGAAGGCATGGCCAGAAGCAGCTCGGACTTGAAGACCGGAATCCTGGAGAGCGCCCCGTTGGCCACCGGCTCCCAGACCAGGCTTATGTCGGCGATCTCGTTCTCGGCCATGTTCTCTGCCTCGGAGGAGTTGGCCGCCTCGACCACGTTGACCTCGATGTTCGGATGCTTTTCCCTGAAGGAGCGCACCACCGCCGGAATGAAGCTCTTGCAGAAGAGCGGCGGGGCGTAGACGTTCAGATGGCTCTCGTTGAGATTGGAGTAGTCGTTGAGCTTGTTCTCGAAACTTATCCATTTCTCGAGCACCGGCTTTCCGTACTGGAGCACCTGCTTGCCCAGCGCCGTGGCGCGGGTCTTGGTCCCTCCCCTGAAGAAGAGCTTGAATCCCAGCTCGTCCTCGACCTTCCTGACCGACT
>JAGABK010000198.1 GCA_017614625.1 Spirochaetales bacterium | reverse complement strand
GGCTGAACGATGCGAATCGCGACCCCAGAAGGCTGTTTATGAGGTTCTCCATGGCCCTCTGGTCCTGCCCTTCGGCGAGCTTTACCCTGATCTGGAACCTTCCGTCTGCCTCCGAGCCGATGTTCTGGACCCTCACGCCTTCGATCTTGGAAAGGGCCCTTCTGACGTCCTCGATGGCCGCGTCGGAGTCCTCGATCTTCACGGAGACTGAAAGGCCGCTCTCGAAATCGATTCCCAGGTTGAAGCCCTTGAAAAGAACCAGCGCCAGTGCTGTTACGAGAAGCACTCCCGCGACCGCAAGGTAGACGACCCTGCGTCCGATGACCTTGAAAGAGATCTTCTTCATCTGAGCCTCCTTCTCCAGGACAGGGAGATCGTCTCACCCACGGTGAGGTCCATGATCAGATGGCTCAGGAACAGCGATGTGTACACCGAGCTGACGATTCCGATCGCCAGGGTCGTCGCGAAACCCTTGACCGAGCTCGAACCGAACACGATCAGGACGACCGCGGCTATGATCGTCGTTATGTTGGAATCCAGGATGGTCCACAGGGCCTTGGCGTAGCCGGCCTTGACTGCGGCCTTGGGCATCGCGCCGGCTCTGAGCTCGTCCTTGATCCTTTCGAAGATGATGACGTTGGCATCGACCGCCATTCCCACGGAGAGGATGAGGCCCGCTATTCCCGTCAGGGTCAGCGTGGATCCGAATCCACCGAGGATGGCGACCATCATGACGAGGTTCATCACGAGGGCGATGTCGGCAATCAGGCCGCACCCCTTGTAGAAAAGCGCCATGAACACGATAACAAGCGCGAAGCCGAACAGTATGGCCTTCACACCCATGCGCACGGAGTCCTCTCCGAGGGAGGCTCCGACTGTCTGCTGGCTGGCCACGACGACGGAGACGGGAAGCGACGCCGTCTTGAGGATCAGGGCGAGGTTCTCGGCCTCCTCCTCCGTGAATCCGGAGATCTGCACGTTGGTCGAAAGCACGTCCCTGATGGTGGCCACGCTCTTGATGTGTCCGTCCATGACGATGGCCAGCGGCTGGTTGACGTGGGCCTTGGTGAAGTCGTAGAAGATCTTTCCGCCTTCGTCGCTGATCTTCACGGCGACGATCGGCTGGCTCGTGGTGCTGTCCTTGCTCCTCTGCGCGGAGACGAGGTAGCTGCCGTCAAGGGCCGCCTGGCGGTAGATCACGTAGAAACCCGTGAGGACCTCGAGTCCGTACTCGTCGGTGTCGTACATGCCGGCGAGCATCCTGTCCTCGGGAATGACCGACGGCTGCGTGAACGGAAGGCCGTTCTGAAGGGCGTCGACGACTGCGGCGTATTCTGCGGGATTGCTCTCGAAGTAGACGCTGACCTTCTGCGTCGTGAGGGTGTCGGCCAGATGGAATGCGAGCGAGCCCTTGCCCTTGAGGAAGGCGTCCACACGGCTCGGGTCCGGTGTTCCGGCGAGCTCTATGACGATCTGGTCCTCGCCCTGGCGTCTGATCTCGGGCTCTGCCATTCCGAACTGGTCCACGCGGCTCTTGAGGATGGTGATGTCCTCCTCGATGGCGGCCGAAAGCTCGGCTGCAGACGGCTCGTGGCCCAGCCTCTCCTCGAGGGAGGAAGCGTCCACGTCAAGCAGGATGCTCATGCCGCCCTTCAGGTCCAGACCGAGCTGAAGCGCCTTGGACGAAAGGGTCTTGAGGCTCTGGATGTACTGTCTGCAGTATTGCTCGACGGCGTCGACGATGGCCTGGCCGTTGTCCTTGCTGTAGGAAAACGCGGTCAGCACGTCGGAACAGGTCTCTATCTTCTGGTTCGTGGTTCCTTTTCCCTGGTTCTTCGCAAGATCCTTTACAAAAGAATACTCCCCGGGAACCTTCGCATCCGGATTGTTCTCAAGATAAGAGAGAACCTCCTTAGCCTTTCCCTGGGAGTACTCCTTGACCTGGGCGCTTCCGGCCGTAGTGAGGGCCTTGTCCTGCGCCGATACGAAACCGTACCACCTTATAGTCGGGAAAAGAAACCAAACACATACTGCAAAGACAATCAATGCAAATATGATGCGTTCAGTTTTTTTCATATATCCTCAGCCGGAATCAGTTCTCGGCCTTCTCCTCTTCGGGAGCGGCTTCCTCTGCCTCGGCGGCTTCGGCTTCCTCCTCCTTCGGTGCCTCTACGGCAGGCTTCTCGTCCTTCGCGACCTTTTCCTTCTTGGCAGGCTTCTCGGCTGCGGGGGCCTCTTCCTTCTTGTTGAGAACCGTGGAGATGGCGCTCTTGCTGAACTCGATCCTTGTGTTGTCATCGACCTTGAGGATGACCGTGCCGTCCTTGACGACTGCGACCGTACCGCGGATACCGCCGATCGTGACGACCTTGTCGCCCTTCTTGATGGCGTCGAGCATGGCCTTGGCTTCCTTGTCGCGCTTTCTCTGCGGTCTGATGATCAGGAAGTAGAAGATCAGGATGATGACACCGAAGGTGATGAATGTCGTCCACATGGATCCGCCGGTTGATGTTGCTGTGTCGGATGTGGCTGCGGCTGTTCCCAGTGCAAGAATCAATGAATACATGTTATGTCCTCGCTTTCATGATATTGAATACCCAGTAATGAATACACTTCTATAAAAATACACATATATCAGTGCATTGTCAAACAAAAGGCCCGCGGTTTCCCGCGGGTCCTCGAATCACTTTTCCTGATTGGAAAACATCATCACATCATTCCGCCCATGCCCGGGTTTCCTGCCGGCGCCGCCGGTTCCGGAGCGGGAATGTCGGTGATGGCGCACTCGCTGGTGAGGATCAGGGCCGCAATGCTTGCGGCGTTCTGCAGGGCGCTTCTGGTGACCTTGACCGGATCGATGATTCCGGCTTCGACCATGTTGACCCACTTGTTGTTGTTCGCGTCGTAGCCTACGCCCTTCTCGCTGTTCTTGCACTTGTCGGCGATGATGGCACCGTCTTCTCCTGCGTTCTCTGCGATCTGGCGCATGGGCTCCTCAAGGGCTCTGCGGACGATCTTGTAACCGATCTGCTCCTCGTCCGTGAGACCGGAGAGGTCGTAGGCGCCCATCTTCTTGGCTGCCTGCACAAGGGCGACTCCGCCGCCGGGGATGACTCCCTCTTCGATTGCGGCGCGGGTTGCGTTGACTGCGTCCTCGACTCTGTGCTTGCGCTCCTTGAGCTCGACCTCGGTCGGTGCGCCGACGTTGATGACTGCGACTCCGCCTGCGAGCTTGGCAAGGCGCTCCTGGAGCTTCTCGCGGTCATAGTCGCTCGTGGTCTCGGAGATCTGCTTCTTGATCTGGCCGATCCTGTCCTTGATGTTCTCGGGCTTTCCGAGGCCGTTGATGATCGTGGTGTTCTCTTTCTCGACCTTGACGCTTCTGGCTCTTCCGAGCTGTGTGAGCTCTGCGCTCTCCAGCTTCATGCCCAGTTCCTCGCTGATGACCTGTCCGCCGGTGAGGATGGCGATGTCCTCGAGCATGGCCTTTCTCCTGTCACCGAAGCCCGGGGCCTTGATGGCGCAGACGTTCAGGGTTCCTCTGAGCGAGTTGACAACCAAAGTGGTGAGGG
>JAGABK010000197.1 GCA_017614625.1 Spirochaetales bacterium | reverse complement strand
TCCTGACCAACCAGGCGGCCGGAAGGCAGATGCTGAAGCAGGGTGGCGGATCGATCATCAACACGGCGTCCATGTCGGCACATATCGTCAACGTGCCGCAGCCGCAGTGCGCCTACAACGCCTCCAAGGCGGGCGTCATCATGCTGACCAAGTCGCTTGCGATCGAGTGGGCCACCCGCGGGGTGCGCGTGAACTCCATAAGCCCGGGATACATCGGCACGGACCTGACGCTGAACTCGCCGACGCTGATTCCGCTCATCGAGAAGTGGAACGCCATGGCGCCGCTTCACAGGCTGGGCAAGCCGGAGGAGCTGCAGGCGATCGCGGTCTATCTCGCCGGAGACGCCAGCCCGTTCACCACGGGAGCGGATTTCCAGATAGACGGCGCTTTCACCTGCTTCTGATATCTTCTTCCAATTACAGTCTTTACGTCCTCTTCCAGCGCAGGATGGGATTGCGGGCGGCCTGAACCTCGTCGGGCCGTCCTATCTGTGCGTTGTGGGGCGAGCTCTTCATGTAATCCGGGTCCTTGCGGGCAAGCTCGTACAGCTCCCTGAAGATGTCCGCGGCCTCGTCCAGGGTCTCCTTGCTCTCGGTCTCGGTGGGCTCGGGCATCAGGGCTTCGTGGACGATCAGCGGGAAGTACATCGTGGGCGGATGGATGCCCCTGTCGATGAGCGACTTGGCCACATCCAGGGCGCTTACACCTGTCTCTTCCTTGAAGCGGCTGAGGTCCAGAACGAACTCGTGCATGCAGATCCTGTCGAAGGCGGGCTCGAAGGTCCCCTGAATCCTGCGCATCAGGTAGTTGGCGTTGAGAACGGCGTTGCGCGCGGCCTCGGGGATGCCTTCCTTTCCGAGCGTGAGGATGTAGGTGACGGCCTTGACCACGACCAGGAAGTTGCCTGCGAAGCTTCTGACCTGGATGCCTTCATGGCCCTTGATTGCGGAGCCGGGGAGGAAGGCCCTGAGGAAGGCCTTGCATCCGACCGCTCCTGCGCCCGGGCCGCCGCCTCCGTGCGGGGTGGCGAAGGTCTTGTGCAGATTCAGGTGTATGCAGTCGAAGCCCATGTCGCCGGGCCTGACCACGCCCATGACAGCGTTCAGGTTGGCTCCGTCGTAGTAGCAGAGGCCTCCGACCTCATGCACCATGCGCGTGATCTCGAGGATGTTCTCGTCGAAGATGCCCAGGGTGTTGGGGTTGGTGAGCATCAGGCCCGCCGTGTCCTCGCCAAGGGCGCCCTTGAGGGCCTGGAGGTCAACGCATCCGTCCGGCGCAGAGGGGATGTTTACCACCTCGAAGCCGCACATGGCCGCAGTTGCGGGGTTGGTGCCGTGGGCCGAGTCGGGGACGATTATCTTGGTTCTCCTGGTATCATTGCGCGAGGCGTGGTACTGCTTGATCAGCAGGACTCCGGTGAACTCGCCGTGCGCTCCGGCGGCCGGCTGGAACGTCATGCCGTCCATGCCGGTGATCTCGCACAGGCATTTTTCGGCTGTGTCCAGGACGGCTTTGCATCCCTTCGTGCTGTAGTCCGGGGCAAGAGGGTGGATGGAGGTGAAACCCTCGAGCGCGGCCATCTGCTCGTCGATGCGGGGATTGTACTTCATGGTGCACGATCCCAGGGGATAGAAGCCGTTGTTCACGCCGTGAACGCGGTTGCAGAGCTCGGTGTAATGCCTGCTGACATCGGTCTCGGACAGCTGGGGGAGGTCAGGCTTTGTCTTTCTTGCAAGTCCTTCCTTCAGCTCGATTTGCTCCACGTCGCAGGGCGGGAGGATGGAGCAGCTGCGTCCCTGTGTGCTTTTCTCGAAAATGAGCTTCATGCGAGCACCTCCCTTACAATGGAGACGGCCCTGTCGAGCTCGGCTTTCGGGACCTTCTCGGTCGCGCACCAGAAGATGCCTCCGTCTACCGGAAGGCCTCCCAGGATGCCGTTGTCCTCAAGGGCCTTGAGGACTTCGTCTGCCTTCGGGATGTCCGTGAGGAACTCGTGGAAGAAGTCGCCCTTGAATCTGAGGGAGACGCCTTTAAGCTTGCAGAGCTCCTTTGCCAGGTAATGGGCCTTGGACATGGACTGGCTTGCCGCCTGTGCCATTCCGTCGGGTCCCATGGTGGCCATGTAGACTCCCGCCGTCAGGGCGCAGAGGGCTTCGTTGGAGCAGATGTTGCTGCTTGCCTTCTCGCGTCTTATGTGCTGCTCCCTGGCCTGCAGGGAGAGGACGAAGCACCGCTCGCCTCTGCTGTCGGTCGTCTGTCCGACGATTCTTCCGGGGAGCTTTCTCATGTACTTGGCAGTCGTGGCCATGAAGCCCAGGTAGGGTCCGCCGTAGCTCAGCGGCATGCCCAGAGGCTGGCCTTCGCCGACTGCGATGTCGGCTCCGCACTCGGCCGGGGTCTTCA
The DNA here is from genome assembly GCA_017614625.1 of Spirochaetales bacterium. Taxonomy (GTDB): domain Bacteria; phylum Spirochaetota; class Spirochaetia; order Sphaerochaetales; family Sphaerochaetaceae; genus UBA9732. The sequence goes on along the minus strand of JAGABK010000197.1, from coordinate 2,393 downwards.
TGATTGCAAGGGCTATGGGGTTGCATCCCATGATGAACATGGAGCCTGCCTCATGGACGATCTGTCCCAGTTCCCCGGCGTCCTCGAAGAGGCCGAAGAAGTTGGGCTGCTGCACGTAGACGCCGGAGACGTCGCCGCCTTCGAGCATCTTCCTGAGCTCTTCCTTGTCGGTCTTCCCGTCCTTGGCAGGGACGATGCGAAGCTCGTCGTTGGTGCCGTAACAGTATGTCCTGACAATGTTTATCACATCCGGGTGGGTCGTTGCGGAGATCAGCGTGACGCGGCGCTTCCTGTCGCGGCACATGGCAGCGGCTTCTGCTGCCGCGGTCGCTCCGTCATAGACCGATGCGTTGGAAACGTCCATCCCGGTGAGCTCGCAGACCATGGTCTGGTATTCGAAGATGGACTGGAGGATTCCCTGGCTCAGCTCCGCCTGGTAGGGTGTGTAGGCGGTGAGGAACTCCTCCTTGGCCGGTATGTACCTGACGATGGAGGGGATGTAGTGGTCGTATGCCCCGGCGCCCCTGAGGACGGTGGGAAAGACCTTGTTCCCGGCCGCCATGGAGGAGACTTCCCGGCAGACCTCGAGCTCGCTCTTTCCGGACGGAATGTCGAGCTCCCTGTCCAGGTACATCTCGCCGGGCACGTCCTTGTACAGCTGGCGGAAGTCCTCAAGTCCTATTGCCTTGAGCATCTCCTGCCGCTGGGCCGCGGTTGAAGGGATGTAGCTTCCCATCTCAGTCCTCCTGCCTGCAGAATTCCTCGTAGTCGGCTGCCGAAAGGAGCTCTCCGGTCTCCGAGACATCGGCGACCTTGATGATCCATGCCCCGTAGGGGTCGCTGTTGAGAAGCTCGGGAGAGTCGACAAGCTCCTCGTTGACGGCGCAGATCCTGCCCGTGACAGGACTTACGATGTCGCTGACGGCCTTGACGGACTCGACGTCGCCGAAAGCCTCGCCGGATTTGACGTCATCGCCCTCCTGGGGAAGGTTGATGAAGACGACGTCTCCGAGGGAGTGCTGCGCGAAGTCCGAAATGCCCACGACGTAGGCTCCGTCCTCTTCCTTGGTCCATTCATGGGTCTTGGTGTACCTGAGTTCCTTGGGATAGTTCATATTGTTCCTCCATGCTTGTGATTCGTTTTTCATTCCTGTGCGCCGTAGACGACGGGCTTGGCGAAGGGGCCTTCGTCGGCCTTCATGTGGCGGATGGTGATCGCTGCCTTGAGGCGGCGGCCGCGGACATCGACCTCCACGACGCTGTCCTTGGGGATGTCGGAGTCGATGTAGCAGAGGCCGATGGACCTCTTCGCGGTCTCATCTCCGTCCACGTAGTAGGGGACCATGGTGCCGCTGGTGACCCAGCCGACGTGCCTTCCGTCCATGTAGATGTCCATGCCGGCGCGGATGACGCCGCGGTCGATGAGGGCGATGGCCCTGATGCGTCTGGGAAGGGCAGCCATGTCGCTGTAATCCTTCCTGCGGATTCTGGCGAAGGCCTGGCTCTGCTTCTCCAACTCCCTGCGTCCTATGAAGTTGCCTTTCTCCTCGGCGAAGTTGACGGCGAACTTGGCAAGGGGTACGGCGAAGATGGGCATGTCCTTTCCTGAGGCATCCTTTCCCATCTCATGGCCGTACAGCGGCAGGGCGGCTTCGAGCCTCAGGGTGTCCCTGGCTCCCAGTCCTGCGGGCCTTGCGCCCAGTCCGATGAGCCTGTTCCACAGCCAGGAGGCGTCTTCGCTTCTGACATAGACCTCGTAGCCGTACGGCTCGCCGGTGTAGCCCGTGTTTGCGATCTTCACCGGATGGCCTTCGAGGGTCAGGCTGCTCAGAGCGTTCTTGGCAGGGTCTGTCACGGCTTCACCGCCGTTGAGAGCGGCCATGAAGGCGCGGCTTTCAGGTCCCTGCACGGCGATGGCGGCCCACTTGCCGGTTATGTCCGTGATGGTGCAGTCGTAGTCCTTGACGACCTCAAAGAGATGGGCCTTGTCCTTGTCCGTGTTGGATGCGTTGACGATCAGAAGGATGCGGTCCTTCTCGAAGCGGTTGAGGTAGGCGTCGTCGATGGCGCTTCCGTCCTCGGCGGGGATGATGCAGTACTGGGCCTTTCCGACCTCAAGGGCGGCGACGTTGCTCGAGACCACGTGCTGGAGGAATTCCAGCCACTGGGGTCCTTCGACAATGAGCCTGCCCATGTGCGAGACATCGAACAGGCTGCAGACGCGCCTTGTGTACAGGTGCTCGGCGACGATTCCGGCCGGATACTGGACGGGCATCTCCCATCCTCCGAAATCCACCATGGTGGCTCCGGCCTTCAAATGCTCTTCGTATAACTGCGTCCGTTTAAGATCGCCCATCTCCAGTCCTCCAAAGACTTTGCTGTACAGCTTCGCG
>JAGABK010000196.1 GCA_017614625.1 Spirochaetales bacterium | reverse complement strand
GTTCGCCGAGCTGGGCGGATGGGAGGCGGAGGCCGACGCAGGCGTGCTTCTGGACGGTCTCGGAATTCCAGTTCCCATGCACGACAAGCTCATGAAGGACGTCGAGGACAACGTGAAGGTGCGCGTGCTTCTGGCACAGGCGCTTTTCGGAAACCCGGACATCCTGCTTCTGGACGAGCCTACGAACCACCTGGACCTTGAGTCCATCCACTGGCTCGAGGACTTCCTGAGCACGTTCAACAACACGGTCATAGTCGTATCGCACGACAGACACTTCCTCAACACGGTCTGCACCCATATCGCCGACATCGACTTCGGAAAGATCCAGCTGTACGTCGGAAACTACGACTTCTGGTACATGTCCAGCCAGCTGATCGCCAAGCAGATGAAGGACGAGAAGAAGCGCCGCGAGGAGAAGATCGCCGAACTGAAGGAGTTCATCCTGCGCTTCTCGAGCAACGTCGCCAAGGCGCGCCAGGCCACAAGCCGCAAGAAGCTGATCGACAAGCTGACTATCGACGACATCCAGCCGTCGAGCAGGCGCTTCCCGTACGTGGCGTTCAAGCCGAACCGCGAGTGCGGCAAGAACATCCTGGACATCAAGGGCCTGACGAAGGTCATAGACGGGGAGAAGGTTCTGGACAACCTGAACCTCCTGGTGAACAACGGCGACAAGATCGCCTTCGTGGGACCGAACCACTTCGCCAAGTCGGTGCTGTTCGAGATCATCTCGGGCAACATGCAGCCCGATTCCGGCGAGTACCTGTGGGGCGTCGCGACCAGCCAGGGCTATTTCCCCAAGAACAACGACTCGCTCTTCCGCGAGGACATGACCATAACGGACTGGCTGGGCCAGTACGTCGAGGACGCCGACGAGACCTACCTGCGCTCGTTCCTGGGACGCATGCTGTTCTCGGGCGACGAGGCCCTCAAGAGCTGCACGGTCCCCTCCGGAGGAGAGAAGGTGCGCTGCGTGCTCGCCAAGCTCATGCTGGAGGGCGCCAACTGCCTGATCTTCGACGAGCCGACGAGCCATCTGGACCTTGAGGCCATACAGAGCCTGAACAACGGTCTGATCGATTTCAACGGCGTGGTCCTGTTCAATTCGCACGACCACCAGTTCGTGGACTCGATCGCCAACCGCATAATCGAATTCACCCCGAAGGGGGTCATCGACCGGTACATGAGGTTCGACGACTACATGTCGGATCCGGCCATCAGGAACCTTCGCATGCAGATGTACGGCTCGAAGAACGCCGTGGCGCTTTGAGGAGACAGAATGCTTCTTGCAGTCGATATCGGAAACACGAACATCGTGCTGTGCATCCATGACGGGGAGCAGTGGGGCGATGTCATAAGGGTCAAGACCCGCAGCAAGAACGCCGTGGCCGAGGTCCGTTCGGTCCTTGAGGGACTGTCTTTCGACAGGGCCGTGGTCAGCAGCGTCGTCCCCAACCTGACTGGATCCGTCATCGAGGCCGTCAGAAGCCGCAGCGGCGTCAATCCCGTGGTCATCAGCAAGGACATCGAGACGGGGCTGGTCAAGGACTCCATCCCGCCTGAGCTGGGTTCGGACATCATCTGCAACCTGATCGCGGCGCACCGCCTGTATCCGGGCGAGTACGTCACGGTGGCCGATTTCGGCACGGCCTTCACGACGGCGACGGTCTCTCCTGAAGGAGAGGTCCTGGGCGTCAGCATCGGGCCGGGCATGATGACATCGGTCAAGGCGCTTTTCGCAAGCGCGGCTCAGATTCCCGAGATCAGGCTGGACATGCCGTCCACCGTCCTGGGACGCGATACGGTGGCGTCCATCCGCGCCGGCGTGTTCTACGGCTTCGTGGGACAGCTCAAGGGCATAGTGGAGCAGATCGAGAGGGAGGTGGGCCACAAGGTCGTGGTCATCGCCACCGGAGGTTTCTCCGTCTACCTGGAAGGCTACATCCACGTCAACAGGGCCGATGTGAAGCACACCCTCGAGGGGGCCAGGATCGCCTGCGACCTCAACAGCTGACATGAAGAAGAACGGTTTCTCCGAACAATACGCAGATGTGATAGTCAACGAGCTTCTGGACCTGAGGCTCGGGGACGCGCTGTCGATAAACACTGACGAGGAAGACCTTGAGTTCGCCCGCCTCGTGGCGCAGAAGGCCCTTTCGGCCACGGACGTGACGGTCAAGATCGTCGTCACGGACGGCGGAAGGCCCGTCAACGTGCTGGAGTTCGATCCGGCTCCGCCTGCCCACATGCCCGCCTGCGCGGTCATGCTCAGGATCTCGCACAGAAAGAGAAGGTTCCTCGAGAAGGGCCATGTGCTGGATCTGGAGGTGGACCGCAACGACCTGGCCGCCGTGCAGAAGCTGGGCCATCTGGCCGAGCCGGTGGTCCTCAACCGCCGCATAGCCGTGCCCTGGTGCGTGGCCGATGTCTTCGACGATGACGACCCGGCATGGGAGGCGCTTGAGAGGAAGATCGCGCTTTCGGTCTCCAACCAGAGCCTTGCCGCGCGCTACCGCAACAGGAGCCTCACCGAATCCGGGATGTGCGCCCTGGAGTTCAGGGGAAAGGGCTTCAGCCTCTCACTGAACGTTCCCGCGGGAACGCTTTTCATAGACGGAGCGCAGACGCTTTCCTCGGGAAGGGAGTTTCTGAGCACCATGGACTTCGACGCCATATCGTTCAACGTTGACCGCGCCTCGGCCGACGGCAACGTCAGGGCGACGGTGCGTGCCCTCGGCATGGAGCAGGAGACGGAGCTTGTCTTCAGGGACGGGCTTCTGGAGGACTGGACGCACACTCCTTCCATGGACAGGCTCATAGCCTTCGACGAGAGCCTCAGACGGGCCGGCTACGTGTCGGTGAAGGACGGGGAGGTCTCCCTGTTCCTCGGCGGCGCCCTGGTCGAGGCCCTGGATGTGGCCCCGGAGTCGGAAGACATGCTGCCGTCGTGGTTCAACTCCAGCCTGTACAGCCTCAGGTGT
>JAGABK010000195.1 GCA_017614625.1 Spirochaetales bacterium | reverse complement strand
ATAATGCAGAATCAATACTTTACATTTCAACGATATTAAACTTTAATAGAAAGCAGAAAACCATGTACGAGACGGAAATACGCAACATCAGGATCGCGGCCTCCTCTGCCCCCATAGTCCTCCTCGAAGGCCCAAGGGGAACGGGAAAGGCCGCCATGGCAAGGCAGGCCTTTCCTCTTCTGAGCTTCATAGACCTCGACGACCCCAAGGTCCGCGCACTTGCAGGCCGCTCCCCGAGAACCTTCCTGCTGGCCTTCCCCCAGGGCGCGGTGATCAACGAGGTCTCGCGCATCCCGGGCCTTCTGGATGCAGTGCGCTACTACGTGGACAAACGCGTGGTCAGCGTCCGCTACATCCTCACCTCCTCGCTTTCGATCGAAACGGACGACATGGGCGGAAGGCTCTCGAGAATACGTCTGGGCGGTCTTTCGGCAAGCCGGATGGAGGCAGAGAAGCTGTCCGTCTACAACCCGTTCCAGGTCATCCACTCCGGCCAGCTGAACGAGGTCCTGTACGGAACGCGCAGCTGCGCTGAGATTCTGGACGACTGTCTTGCAAAGGACATAGCAGGACACATAAACATCTCAAATCTGGGACTGTTCAGGACCTTCCTCTGCGCACTCGCCCGTCAGAGCGGAAAGCGCCTTTCGGTTAACGCCGCCGCAAGGGAGACGGGAATCTCCGCACCGACGGCCGGAAGCTGGCTTTCTCTGGCAGTCTCGTACAGCCTGGTGCGTCTTGCCGATGACCCGGATGAGAAGGCAAAGCTTGTTTTTCTCACCGATACCGGCATTCTGTGCCATCTTCTCGGAATCGGAACCTGGGAGGACCTTGTCCTGAATCCTTTGCGCGACGACGTGGTAAGGACCTACGCGTTCAACGAACTCGTGCGCGGAAGGCTCCTGAAAAAAGCGGATCCGGGCATCAGGCCGTCCGTCCTCGCGGACTTCAAAGCGGACTGGAAGGCGCGCTACAGCATCATCGTGGACCCGAACCTGGATGTGACGGAGGAAAAGGCCGAACTGGCAAGAAGGGCCTCCTCCAAGAACCGCAAGGCGGTGGTGCTTTATCTGGGAGACGTCACCTACAACATGGGCAGGCTGGACTGCATAAGCTTCATGGACTGGACCAAGCTGTCCTCGGGAGTGAACTACTTCAGCTGAGAAAGGGCCGCTTCGTACTCTTCGACGGTCAGGGCGCTTGTGACACTCTGCCTGACCCTGGCGCTGTTGGGAATCCCCTTCAGGTATGCGCAGACATGCTTTCTCATCTCGCGGCACGCAGTATTCTCACCCAGATATTCAACAAGACCTGCAAGGTGGACCCTGATGGCCCTGACCTTCTCCTCCGTGGATATGACGCGCGCCTCGCGTCCTGAAAGGAGGTCTTCCGTCTGGCGGAAGATGAACGGGTTCCCTATCGCCCCGCGGGCGTATGCCACGGCGTCGATTCCCGTCTCGCCGAGCATGCGGACCCCGTCCTGGGCCGAGAAGAGGTCCCCGGACCCTATGATGGTCTTCTCGGGGAAATGGGCCTTGAGGTCCTTCAGAAGCTCCCAGTGGGCATAGGGCATATATAGCTGGCTGCGCGTCCTGGCATGCATGCACAGGGCCGCGGCCCCTGCGTTGAAGGCCTCCTCGGCCGTCTTAAGGTAGTTGATGCTCTCCGTGTCCCAGCCGGTGCGGATCTTGATGGTCACAGGGACATCCACATTCTCAACTATGGCCTTCACTATCTCCCCGATCACGCCGGGCTTTTTCAGAAGAGCGCTTCCGGCTCCGGTCTTGATGACCTTGGGCACGGGGCATCCGCTGTTAATGTCTATGATGGCCGGCCTGTAGGCCATCACGCCCTCCAGCGAGCGCCTGGCAGTGTCGGCATCGGGCATGAAGAGCTGGACGGCGAGGTTCCTCTCTCCCTCCCCGCGCTCCATGAGCACGACTGTCTTTTCGCTTTTGCGCGCGACGCCCTCGCATGAAACCATCTCAGTGTATGCCAGAGCCGCCCCGTTCTCCAGGCAGATGCTGCGGTAGACCTTGTCGGTGTAGCCTGCAAGCGGTGCGAGGAAAAGGTTCGAGGCGAGCCTTACGTTTCCTATTGAGACTTCATGGAGGAGGTCCGGCAAATCAGGCCTCGGTGAGATGGAATGCAGCCAGGCTGTTCTGGTAGAGGATCTCGGACATCTCCTCGACGGGGATTCCCTTGATCTGGGCGATGGCGTTGGCCGTCTCGGGCAGGTACTCGGGCTTGTTCCTTCTCTTGGAGTATCTTGCCGGGACCATGAACGGGGCCTCGCTCTCGATGAGGATCCTGTTCTCCGGGAGGTTGCGCACAGTGTCCGTGAGCTTCCTGACGTTCTTGTACGTGATGTTTCCCGCGAAGGAGAAGTAGACGGGCAGCTCCATGGCCCTGAAGGCGTACTCCCAGTCCTCCGAGTAGCAGTGGAAGACCGCTCCCTCGTCCGGGATGTTGTGCTTCAGGATGTCCAGGATGTCGTTTCCGGCCTCCCTGTTGTGGATGATCACGGGAAGATGCGCCCTTCTGGCGATCTCCAGGTGCTTGAGGAACATGTCGACCTGGACGTCCCTGAACTGGCTGTACTTGCCGTAGTCCAGACCGGTCTCGCCCACGGCGACGATCCTGTCGAGCTTCAGGAACTGCTGCATCTTCGACTCCCATCCGGTGAGCAGGTTCCCGCTCTCGGTGGGAGAGACTCCGACGGCATGGTAGACGTTCTTGGCGCTCTTGAGGTTGTTGTATATGACCTCGAAATCAGTGAGGCTGTTGCAGATCGAGACGAGCTTGGACACCCCGGCCCTCTTGGCGTACTGAACCGCCAGAAGCTGCTCCAACTGGTCTTCGTGTATGAGGCCTATGTGACAATGTGTATCGAATAAACGCATAGAGTACACTTCCTCTGTCATTGATTTATTCACGCATACAAATGCTGTACTAAATATAAGTTAGCATGCCTTCAGCACGCCGTCAAGTTGCCATTGATAAACCCCCTCCGCTACCGTTATAATCAGTTTAGAAAAAGAAGATACAAGGAGTCTTCAATGGGATTAGTAACACTTGAATATGTACTCAGAAAGGCCCGTCTCGGAAAGTACGCCGTAGGCGGATTCAACTTCTTCACGCTTGAGAACCTGCAGGGAATCGCAGCAGGCGCGGCCCGCCAGAACAGCCCCGTCATCGCGATGGCATCGACCGGAGCTCTCAAGATGCTCGGCGAGAAGACCACCGTGGCCATGGCAAGAAGCATCGCCGAGGAGTACGGAATCCAGATGGTCCTTCATCTGGACCACTGCACGGACATGGCGCTTCTCAAGCGCTGCGTTGACAACGGATTCACATCCGTCATGATCGACGCCTCGTCCAAAGAGTATCAGGAAAATGTCGACATCACGGCCGAGGCCGTCGAATACGCATCGAAATACGGCTGCTCCGTCGAGGCGGAGCTGGGTCATGTGGGCGGTCAGGAGGACGAGATCTCCGTCGACGAGCGCACGGCAATGTTCACCAAGCCCGAGGACGCCCTGAGATTCGTCAAGGCCACCGGAATCGACGCCCTCGCCGTCGCGGTCGGAACTGTCCACGGTTTCTACAAGAGCGAGCCCAAGCTCGACTTCCCCCGCATCTCGGCCATCCACGAGCTGGTTCCGGAGATGCCGCTGGTCCTCCACGGAGGCACAGGCGTTCCCGAGCCCGATTTCATCGAGTCCATCCGCCGCGGCGTGTGCAAGATCAACGTCGGAACGGAGCTCAAGGCAATCGGAGTCTATGAGACGTCAAGGCTCGCCTACCTCGAGGACAACGGACAGGATCCCAGGAAGGTCAGCAAGAAGGTCGTCGCCGCCTGCGCGGACATCGTCGCACACAAGATCGAGGTCTTCGGAAGCGTCGGAAAGGCCTGATTCACACGAAGTGATAAAAAAGAGGGTTGCAGACCGCAACCCTCTCTTTTTTTGGTTCAGCGCTCTCAGAAAGCCGAGACGCTTCCCTTTCCGACGTTCTTTCCGGACTCCTTGTCGAACAGGATGATTCCGTCGCCCTCGATGGCGAAGTCCATGTCGCTGTTCAGCTTGTAGTCGACGTTTCCGAACTTCACCGAAGTGAGGATGTATCCGTTGACATCGAGCTTGACGGTGGTCTCCATGCCCGCAGGCAGGGTTCCGTAGATCTTCGCAGTGTTGTCGCCTTTCTCAAGATGGACGAACTCGGGGCGCACGCCGACGACGACCTGCTCGGACGAGATGCCCGAGATCGGCTTTTCGGACTTGAATTCGAAACCGCGTCCGAAGAACTCAAGCTGCGCTGTGTTTCCTCCGCAGGAAAGGCACTTGGCGTCGATGAAGTTCATGGACGGGTTTCCGACAAAGTCCGCGACGAACAGGTTGGCCGGGTTGGAATAGGTCTCCATCGGAGGATCGTACTGCTGGAGCACTCCTGTCTTGATGAGACAGATCCTCGATGAAAGCGTCATGGCCTCCAGCTGGTCGTGGGTGACGTAGACGAAGGTCGAATCGGTGTCGGTGTGCAGTCTCTTGAGCTCGATGCGCATCTCGAGCCTGAGCTTGGCGTCGAGGTTCGAAAGCGGCTCGTCCATGAAGAGCACCTTCGGCTTCGGAGCCAGGGTACGGGCGATCGCGACACGCTGCTGCTGTCCTCCGGAAAGCTCCGCGGGATAGCGCTTGTCGAACTCCTCGATCTTGAGCATCTGGAGCATCTCCTTCACCCTCGCCTCGATGTCGGCCTTGGGCCACTTGAGGTTCTCAAGTCCGAACGCGATGTTCTGGTGGACCGTCATGTGGGGCCACAGGGCGTAGTTCTGGAAAAGGAAACCGATGTCGCGCTTTGCCGGCGAGAGGTTTATCCTCTTCTCGGCGTCGAACACGACGGTGTCTCCGATTGTGATGCGGCCCTCGGTCGGGGTCTCGAGACCTGCGATCATTCTCAGCGTGGTTGTCTTTCCGCAGCCGGAAGGACCCAGGAGAATGATGAACTCGCGGTCCTCAATGACCATGTTCAGGTCTTCGACCGCTGTGAATTTCTGGAATCTTTTCGATACATGTTCAAGTACGATCTTCGGCATATCAGTTTCCTCCCACTCCCTTGTCGATGCTTGCTCCGGTCAATTTGTTTACGACGAACTGGATAATCAGAACGACGATGATGATCAGCAGGTTGACCGCGTTGGAGGACTGCGAGAGTCCCGTCCTGCTGTACTCCTGCAGCATGCTGGTCGCCAGTGTCGTGAAGCTCGGAACGAGCAGGACGAAGAGCGACAGCTCCCTCATGCAGGAAATGAACGGAAGAAGGTATCCGCTGATGAAACTCGACTTCTGGATCGGGAACAGGATCTTGGTCATCCTCTTGATCCATGGCACGCCGATGACGATTGCCGCCTCCTCGATCTCACCCGAGAGCTGCAGCATGGCGCTGGTTCCTGTTCTGGATGCGAACGGCATGAACTTGATGGAACCGACCATGATCAGAAGCACGAACGAGCCGTCGAGCCAGGTGAATCCCTTCGTGTACGACAGGGCCAGGTAGACCGCGCCGAAACTCATGGAAGGAATCAGGTAAGGCAGGAACGCCAGGTTGGAGACCAGGGTCGCCGCCCTGCTTCCGCGCTTGCGGGCCACGGCGTATCCGATCAGGATTCCGAAGGTTCCGGCTATCGCGGAGACTATGAGGGAAAGAAGCAGGCTTCTTCCCAGGGCCTTCCACATGAACAGGCTCCTGAGGATTCCGATCGTGTCGCCCTTGTTGCTTCCCTCGAACGGCTCCGATGAGAACCAGTAGCGCAGCGTGAGCGTGGAATAGTCGCCGGGGACCTCGAGCAGGCTTTCAGCCGCGAACGAGAGCATCGGGACTATGGCGAAGAATCCTACCAGGATGAGCATGACGACCATGACGGGGATCTTTGCCTTGCCGAGCTTGACCAGCGAGACCTGTCCGGACTTGCCGGTGACCGTCGTGAAGGACTTGCGGCTTCCCGTGATGTAGTTGTTCACCGTCAGGATGGCGATGGAGAACAGCATGAGGATGATGGCCAGAACATAGCCCTGACCCTTCGTCTGACCGCTGCTGATGAGGTTCCTCATCTGCACGGATACGGCGATGAAGTTGTTTCCGCTCGAGATGCTGCTCCTGTTCAGGAAGAACGGGACGGTGTAGCTCGAGATGCTGCTGGAGAACACCAGCAGGACCGTGGAGACCAGGGCCGGCATGACGATGGGCAGCGTGACGCGGCGCAGGATCTTGAACCTGCTGGCCTTCAGGACCGTGGCCGCCTCCTCGAGGTTGGCGTCCATGTTGCGCAGGATTCCACCGATGAGGATGTATGCGAACGGAGCGTAGTGAAGTCCCAGCGCCATGGCGCAGGGGAAAAGTCCGTAGACCATGGACTCGGGCACGCAGATGCCCGTGAGGGCCTGCAGCATTCCCTTTCCGGCGTTTATCTGGGTGTTCTTGAAGAAGTTCTCCCAGAACATGGCCATGGACCAGCTGGGCATTATGTACGGGAACACGAAGACAGTCGAGATGAACTTCTTGCACGGAAGGTTGCTTCGAGTGATGAACCAGGCCACGACTCCTCCGAACAGCACCGCCACGACACAGGCTATCAGGGCCATGATCGTGGACTGTCCGAGCGGAATCCAGAATTTAGTGGCAGCGTAGAAGTATTCCTTGCTGGTGAGAAGCTCGACCCAGTGGTGGAAGGTGAACGCGCCGCTCTTTATGCCTCCGCCGATGTACTTGGCCTCCTGGTTTCCGTTGACCTTCAGCGAACCGATGAGAAGAGTGCTCAGCGGCAGGACGACGGTCATGATCAGGATGAACAGGAAGGCTATGGTTATGATGTTCGCCGGTTTGGAGAAATAGGTGGCGAGCCTGTTCCCTACCGGCGCCTTAATGGTCTTTGCAGCCATTGTTTACTCCCTTTTCAAGGTTTTCGGAAAAAAAGAAAGGGGGCGTTTCCGCCCCCGGAGTCAATCTGACTTATTTTCCTGCGAGGGCCATGTTGATGAACTTGACCACTGTCGCATAAGCGGAGTCGATGTACTCGACATCCTCGACGATGCACTGCTGCTTCCAGACATCCAGAGCGGGGTCGCCTTCGACTGAAGGAATGTTCTGGTTGGATGAGTAGTAACCGAGGATTCCGCCCCAACCTGCGTTGTAGCCTTCCTCAGAGTGGATGTACTTGATGAACAGACATGCCGTGTACGGGAGCTTGGCCGTGTCGGGGATCAGGGTCCACATGTTGTAGACGAATCCGTCGAAGCCCTCGATATCGTTGTTCCAACCGCCGGCAGTGACGGTCTTGGTGTAGTACTGGTCGGTGTCCTTGTAGGAATCCTTGTAGTACTCATAATCCTTGAGCTTGCAGAGACCGGCGAAGATGATTCTTCCGTCCTCGGCGTAGTTCATGAGACCCT
>JAGABK010000194.1 GCA_017614625.1 Spirochaetales bacterium | reverse complement strand
GAATCTGAACGAATAAAGGATATGCCGGAAGAAAGATTTGATTACGCCGCGGCGATGGCCGAACTGGAAGGGATTGCCGCCAAGGTCGAGGACCCGGGAACCAGCCTGGACGACATCGGGGCGCTGGTGACCCGTTCGAGGACGCTTGTCAAGGAGTGCAGGGAATACCTGCGTTCCGCCAGGGAATCGATCCTCGAAGACGAGCAGAACAATTAAATGACGACGATTATATGAAAAGAGCACTGATTGTCGCGTCGATACTGCTCACCTGCAGCGTCTACGCCCAGGAGACCATCAACTACGACGAGTCGATGGTCCCAACCTTCATCATTCCCGACATGATGGTCTGCAACGACGGGACCAGGGTGACCGACGTAATGACCTGGGAGCAGAAACGCCGTCCCGAGATAATGGAGTATTTCTTCTCTCAGGAATACGGCCGCACGCGCTACGAGAAGATACCCGTCAGCTACGAGGACATCTCCAGGGACAGGAAAGCCCTCGGGGGAAAGGCTACCTGCAGGCAGGTCCGTTTCGTTTTCTCCAACGGTGAGAAGAAGCTGGAGGCCATCGCCATGATGATGATTCCCAACAAGAGGAAAGGGAAGGTACCCGTGTTCGTGGCCTACAATTTCAAGGGCAACCACAGCACGGTGGACGACCCGGCGATCGAGTATTCCCCTAATTTCGGCCTGGTCAAGAAGCCGGACAGTCCCGACTGGGAGAGAGGCTGCCAGAAAAGCCGCTGGTGCTTCGAGAAGATCATCGACCGCGGGTATGCGGTCATCACGATGTGCTACCACGACATCTATCCCGACGCCCACGGCCAGGAGATGACCGACCACAGCATAGTCTCCCTGTTCCCGGACTATCTCGAGAGGGGCACCTTCTCCGACGCCTGGGGCGCCATCGGCGCCTGGGCCTGGGGCTCGAGCCGCATCGTCGATTTCCTCGAGACACAGAAATGGGCGGACTTGGACAAGATAGCGATCATGGGCCATTCCCGCCAGGGCAAGGCAGCCCTGTGGGCCGGGGCCCAGGACGAAAGGTTCAAGGTGGTGATTTCCAATGATTCCGGCTGCTCAGGCGCAGCTATGGCCAAGAGAGTCTTCGGAGAAAACGTGGCACGCATCACGAGGGTGTTCGACTGGTGGTTCTGTCCGGCCTATTCCTTCTATTCGGACAACGAGGCGGCCATGCCCTTCGACCAGCATGAGCTGATAGCCCTGATGGCTCCGCGCCATGTCTATGTGGCCAGCGCCCAGGAGGACCGATGGGCGGACCCCAAAGGCGAGTTCCTTGCGACATCGCTTGCTTCACCAGCCTTCGAGCTCTACGGAATGGAAGGTCTGGGAACCCTTGAATGGCCTGGAATCCATCAGCCCATCATGCACGACGTGGGCTACCACATCCGTGCGGGAGTCCATGACGTGACCGATTATGACTGGGAGCGCTATATGGATTTCTGCGACCTTTGCTTCGGCCGCTGATCCGTGCAGGGTCAGTCGATCTTGAAAGAGGCTATCTCCATGTTGAGGTTTTCCAGCATGGAGATTTTCTTGTTGTAGAGGTCCTCGGAAATGTCGACCTTGTAGTAGTGGGGGTTGATGAGCCTCCTCTCGGACGGGCTGAAATGGGCGAGCGTGTCGTTGAAGAAGGCCTTCTTTTCCATGAGCGTGTGCTTCTCGGAGCAGTCTTCGCCGTTCCTGATGACCTGCTGCTGCAGCGTTCTCCATGAATATGACCCCGCCTCGAAGGTCTTGTGCTTGAAGCGGTCCGCCTCGGCGAAGATGGTGAATTCCTCGCCAGCCTCTATCTTCCTTGCTATGGAATCTCCGCGCAGGCAGGTCACGTCCGCCTTGTAGATCTCGCCGTTGTCCGGATCCTTCCTGATGATGCGGTAGGTGATCTGGAATCCCGGATTGATCAGCTTGATCGTGTCCTCGGAACGCTTCAGGACAGGTTCGCCGCCGATCTGGACCAGCTTGTAGACATTGCCGAAGCACGGTGCCGCCTTGCTGGTCGCGATGGCGTCGCCAACCCCGTAGGAGTCGATGCAGGCGCCCTGGCGCTCGAGGTCGGAGATCAGATATTCATCCAGCGAGTTGGTCGCGAAGATCTTGCATTTCCTCATCCCGTGGGCGTCGAGGATCTTGCGGACCTTCTGCGAAAGGTAGGCGAGGTCGCCGCTGTCCAGGCGTATGCCGTAGCCGGGTGCGTATCCGTCATCGATCCCACACTCCCTGAAGGAGCGGATGGCGTTCAGGACTCCGCACTTCAGGGTGTCATAGGTGTCTATCAGCAGGATCAGGTTCTCGCCCATGTGGGTCTTGCAGTAGTCGACGAAGGCCTTGTGTTCGCCCTCCACGGTGCTGCCGTAGGATGTGACGAAACTGTGTGCCATGGTTCCGGTCGAAGGGATTCCGTTGATGACTCCGGTGAGGACGTTGGACGAGCTGGCGCAGCCTGCTATTATTGCGGCCTTAGCCCCGAAGGTGGCAGCCCATGGACCATGGGCGCGTCTGGAACCGAATTCGCTCACTGGGTGGTTGGTTGCCCTGCAGACCCTGGATGCCTTGGTGGCCACGGCCATCTGATGGTTCATAATGCAAAGGAGGGGAGTCTCGAGTATCTGAGCCTCGATCAATGGAGCTTCTACTATTATGATCGGCTGGTTGGGGAATACTATTTCGCCCTCCCTTAAGGCGTAAACGTTTCCTGTGAATCTCATTTTGGAGAGACACTCACGGAAATCGGCATAGCCGTCTCCGGGG
>JAGABK010000193.1 GCA_017614625.1 Spirochaetales bacterium | reverse complement strand
GTCTGTCACGTAGGTCTCGAGCTGGAATGTCAGCAGGGGCTTCTGGTCCTTCTCGCTGTAGATCCAGTGATTGCCCTGGAAGGCTTTCTCCGTGATGTCGTGGCCGTTCGAATGGGCCGTCCTGGCCGCTCCGTCGGTGTTGGTGTGGTAGTATCCCTCGAGATCCAGAAGGACATCGAAGTTGAAGCCCACTTTCTCCTTGTCCGCTTCCGGTCTGGCGTAAATGGATGCGCTCACGGAGTCGTACATGGCCTTCTGCGTGTTGTCCAGACTGCCGTAGTCAAGGACTTCCAGCATCTTGGCAAGCTCGTCGGCGCTCCACGGTCCCGTCGTGGAAGGCAGGCTGTGGCCCTGTGCAATGTACAGGTACTTGATTGCTGCGTACTCGTCCGATGTCGTGGAGTAGATCTTCTGCATGTTGTTCGTCTGTGCGAAGACGAGACCTGCAGCAGCGACGAGGACGAGAAGAACGATCAGGGTTTTTCTCATAGGTTTTTCTCCTCTTTCCGTTTTCTTATGTCAGTTGTTTTTGCTGCCCTTCAGCTTCCCGAGCAGCTCGAGAACCTTGAAGAAGAGCCAAATGATGCTGAATGCCAGTCCGAACGATGCGTACCATTCGTACTTCCGGGGAAGTCCGTCATCGACCGAGCGTCTGATCGTGTCGAAATCGACCAGAAGGAAGAGCGATGCGATGATGATCATGAGCACGCTTGCCCCGATGTTGATGACGCCGTTCTCCACGAGGCTTTGCGTGAAGGATCTGGTGGCGGGGATGAGCGAGAGGATCGCGACGATCACGCTGGAGAAGATGGATCCGAGGAAGAGGACGAGGATGACCGTCCTGAATTTCTTCGTGACCCTGACCTTTCCGGAGAAGTAGAGGAATCCCATTGTCATGACGACCACTGCAGTGACCAGAAGCGCGAGCCAGATGGTCGATGCGTATTCCTTGCCGAACGTGCTTCCGGCCCATGAGATGACGAAGCCTGTGCTTACGCAGAAGAGGGCGCCCGTCACGGGAATGGTGACCTTGATGAGCATGGCGAGGATCGGCGAGAGGATGAGAGCGACAGCCGCGACGCCCAGCGCGATGGCCTCGTTTGAAGTGGCCGTGATGGCGGTGTCGGTTATCTCAATGATCTCTCCGCCCCATTTTCCGCCCATGATGACGTTGAGAAGTATTCCCGCCAGAACCATGAGCATGAAGTAGATGAGCTTTGCGATTATGCCGCCGAACGAACAGCAGTTGTCTTCGTCGGTTTCCTGTATTCTGGACAGCTTGCGGATGATCGGATTGGAACCGAACAGGTAGCCGCCTTTGCTTTCTGTTGTAGACAATGTGCCAGCCATTATCTGCCTCCTAGTTGAATTCATTACCCAAAGGCCATGATATCAGTTTCCGGCGATACATTAAAGAGTCCTTTCTGTTTCTTGATTTCTTTACCGTTTGATCAGAAGGACGGTGAGGTCGTTGACGTTGGTTCCCGTGGCGCCCGTGACCACGAGGCCTCCGCACTTCCGGAGGGCGTGGTAGGCGTCGTTGTCGGCAAGGACGGAGTCTATGTCGATTCCCTGTGCCCTGAGGTTCTCCTGCGTGTCCTGGTCGCAGAAACCGCCTGCGGCGTCCGTCGGTCCGTCCGTTCCGTCTGAACCCACGGAGAAGACGCAGGTGTCCCTCAGTCCCGAAATGCCGCGTGCAGCCGACAGGGCGATCTCCTGGTTGCGGCCTCCGAGGCCGTGTCCTGTGAGGTGGACGACGGTTTCCCCTCCGGCTATGAAGGCCAGGGATTTTCCGGTGTCCTGGTTTTCCCGGGCCATCGCTGCCAGCCAGGTTCCTGCGTCGCGGGCTTCGCAGTCAAGGCCTGCGGTGAGGAAGCGCGGCTCGTAGCCCAGAGCAGCTGCGGTCCTTGAGGCAGACTCGCAGAGCTGCTTCACGCTGCCCGTTATGTAGGTCGTGACGTTCGAAAGGGTCTTGGGTGTTTCGGTTGCAAGAAGGGCCTTCGCTTTGTCGGAAAGCTCCAGGCCGTAGCGCCGTGAGATCTCCTGAGCCTGGGCGCAGGTGGAGGAATCCGGATAGGCCGGGCCTGAGGCTATCATGTCCAGCGGGTCACCGATGATGTCCGAAAGGACAATGGAGAAGACATGCGCAGGGGCGCAGGCCAGGGCGAATCGTCCGCCTTTTACGGCAGAGAGGCGCTTTCGGATGGTATTCATCTCCACGATGTTCGCTCCGCTCTTAAGAAGCTGCCTTGTCACGGACTGGCACTCGGCCTCGTCCGTCAGCGGCTTTTCGAACAGTGCCGAGCCTCCGCCTGAAAGGAGGAAGAGCACGTTGTCGTTTACGGAAAGGCCAGACACGCAGTCGAGGGCACGCTGTGTGGCCCTGTAGCTGTTCTCATCCGAAACGGGGTGGCCTGCCTCGTATATCCCAAGGTTTCCTACAGGCCCCTTCGAATGCTCGTATTTCGTGACGACCACGCCTCCGTCTATCCTGTTTCCGGCAACGTCCCATGCGGCCCTTGCCATCTGCCATGCGGCCTTGCCTGCGGCTATTAGTACGGTCTTTCCGCTGTTGAACCTTATCTCCTTCAGCGCCTTCTTCACCGCCGTGTCCGGAAGGGCGTCGTGTATGGCTTCCCTGATTATCCTGTCGGCATCCTGACGCAATGTGCCCATGCTCTGTCTCCTGCTTCTATTGTCCGAAGACAACGGTCCTCTGCCCGTTGGAAAGGTCCGAGATCCGCGACGAGAGGTCGTCCTTCCCGGAGAGGGGGATCCTGCCGGTTATCGTTATCTCGGTGGCGAAGTCCTCGCTGACGGAATCCGCTGCGACCGCAGAGAGGATGCGTTTCACGTTCTCGTACATCTCGTAACCGATCGTCACGGAGAAGGAGATCTTCTCGACAAGCTCCTCCGTCTGTATCCCGTCCAGGACGAGTTTTGTGCTGTCACCGTAGGCCTTGACCAGACCCCCGGTTCCCAGCAGCGTCCCGCCGAAGTAGCGGACGATCAGGACTATGATGTTGGTGATTCCCGAACCCTTGAGGACTTCCAGGGCCGGACGGCCTGCCGTGTTCTTGGGCTCGTGGTCGTCGGAGAAGGAGAACTGGTTTCCCATGACTGCGGCGTGCACGACATGGGTGGCGTCTGGATACATGGCGCGCGTCTCGTCCACAAGGCGCTTTACGTCCGCAGGACTTGCGCAGACCTTGGCGATTGAGATGAAGCGTGATTTCTTGACGACGAGCTCGGTCGTCCGTTCTTCCTTCAGGACCCTCATGTTTCCATTCTACCTTGTTACCACCGATAGGAGAAGATGTTGTCGCAGACGTCCAGGCTCGCCCTGTCCAATGCGGCGGCCGCACGGCTCAGGTCCGAGAGCTCGGTTTCCGTCAGGCAGAGGGTCGGCGAGAGGTTTTGCTCCAGCTGCTCCGCAGTGCGGGCACCGAGGATGACGATGTCCGGATTCTGCATCTTTGTCCAATAAAGTGCGACATCAGTGCAATTCGTGCCATTGTTTTCCGCTGTCTCCCGGACCAGGTCCAGCAGGTCGTGGTAGGCTCCGATGCACTTTTCATGGAAGCAGAACAGACTTGCCCTGGCGTCGCAAAGGTCTTCCGCAACTCGGTATTTCCCGCTCAGAAGACCCATGCCGGAGGGGCTGTAGGCGGCGACCTCTATTCCGTTCGCGCGGCAGAATTCCATGGTCTCCGCAAGCTCCCTTGTCCACAGAAGCGACACGGGACGCTGGATGCGGTCTATGCAAAGACCGGAGGAGACGAAGGACTTCAGCATGTCCGGCGGGATGTTGCAGACACCAAGCTTCCTTATCTGTCCGCCTTCCTTCAGCGCCTCCATCTTCCTGAGGAAAGCCAGGTTGTCGAAGCCGCTTTTCGGCCAGTGAAGATAAAGGCAGTCGACCTTCAGCGGGGCAAGGCGGGAAAGGGAGGCCTGCAGTATTTCCGCGGGGTCCTTGACGGACGGCATGATCTTGGTGTCCACGAGAAAGGACTCGTCCGGAAAGCGCCTCAGGACCTTGGAAAGGGTCTGTTCGGCCCGGCCCTTGCCGTAGCTGCGCGCGGTGTCGAAGCCCCGGATTCCCAGACGCACCGCGCAGGAGATGACGGCTTCGCTTGCGAAGGGGTCCTGGTCCGTCCAGAATCCGTCGGAAGGGGAGGTCTGCCATGTTCCGAGATAAGTGCGCATGACTGGATTGTATCATGAATAAGTGAAGTTGTTTATCTACGGCAATTGGGTTAGAATCAGAATGAAGGAGAATGCAATGAACATCGCATCATATATCGACCATACCGTACTTGCGGCCAATGCGACGCAGGAGAAGATAGAGAAGCTCTGCCAGGAGGCCGCAGAGTGGAAGTTCGCCAGCGTGTGCGTCAACACCTGCTGGACGGCTTTCTGCGCCGGAAAGCTCAGGGGAACAGGCGTGAAGGTCTGCTCCGTCGTGGGCTTCCCGCTCGGTGCCATGGCGACGAAGGCCAAGGCTTTCGAGGCGAAGTGCGCAGTCGAGGCCGGAGCTGAGGAAGTGGACATGGTCATCAACGTCGGCTGGCTGAAGGACGGCAAGGACGACCTTGTCGAGAACGACATCCGCGAGGTCAAGAAGGCCTGCGGCGGAAAGCTTCTGAAGGTCATCATCGAGACCTGCCTGCTCACCGACGAGGAGAAGGTGCGTGCCTGCGAGCTCTCCGAGAAGGCCGGAGCCGACTATGTGAAGACCTCCACCGGTTTCTCCACCGGCGGAGCAAAGGCCGAGGACGTTGCCCTCATGAGGAAGACCGTCGGCGACCGTCTCGGAGTCAAGGCTTCCGGCGGAATCCGCACCTATGAGGATGCCATGAAGATGATCGACGCCGGAGCCAGCCGTCTGGGCTGCAGCGCCGGGATAGCCATAGTGACCTCGGCGGGCAAGACGGAATAAGCCATGCCGTCCGTCACCAACGCCGTTTCAAGCGAGGATTTTCTCAAGAGCCTGGGCTTCCCCATGCTGGAAGTGCACCAGACGTTCCCTCATTTCGATTTCACCAGACCGGGAAGGCGTGTCCTGCTGATCGGACCCATGGGCTCGGGAAAGACGGAGTTCGCCGCCAAGGTGTGGCGTGACGCCGCCGTCGCCCTGAAGAAGAGCGGCCAGGTCAAGGCCCTGACAAGCACCGGGGAAGTGGACAGGCGCAAGGTCTTCTTCATCCGCAGCCAGCTGGACGGAGCCAGGTTCACGGACTATCCGGAGGACGCCATGGCTTTCCGCAGCGGCTACATCAGATGCGGGGACAACATCGCCAGGATCCGCAACTCGTTCGATCTGGAGAAGGTCTTCGCGGACAATCCGACGGTGGGCACGTACATAATCGACGAGGCCTCGTTCTTCGACGAGCGCCTGGCCTACGTGGTGCGCAACCAGAGCCTCGAGCGCGGGGTCATGTTCATCTTCCCCACGCTGATTCTCAACTTCAGACGCGACATATTCAATTCCTCGGCCCGCCTCATGCTGGACATCGCCACGGACGTTATTCCGCTGACGGCCTACTGCGAGCACGAGGACTGCATAAAGGACGCCTTCTATACCTACAGGTACTACACGGTTGACGGACGCGAGTGCCCCGCGCTCTATTTCGACCCGCTGATCGTGGTGGGAGGGGACAGCTCCAAGACCGGCTCCGAGAATCCGAACTACGCCGCCCGCTGCGACGAGCACCACTTCCTGCCGGGCAAGGAATACACGTTCTTCACCCTCAAGCCGCTTGCGGAGGAGGCGAACAAGACGTCCAACATAAAGAAGCTCAGGTCGGAGATAGAGCACCTGAAGTACGGCATGAAGAAGAGCCTGCTGTACAAGAACCTGAGCGCCCGCTACAAGGGCGACCCGAACGAGGAGGTCTACATGAACTCCCTGCGTCCGGACTACATAGCCGAAAAGGCGCTGATGTATCTTTTCAACGAGCAGAACCTCGTTTCCGAGGACATGCTCATAAGGATCGTCAACGACCTGAACCTGGACAGGGCCTACATGTCCAGGGTGCTTGCAGACAACAGAAGGCCGGTCTCGCTGGACCAGGGTCTTCTTTTCTGAATACGAAGGAAAAACACCAAGAGACAACGGAGGTTAGCGAATGCACGATCTTGCTTTGAAACTGAATGAAACCCTCAACGGAACCTGCGCGAGGATACTTCTTTCCGACTACGGTAAGAGGATGTACGTTCCCAAGGGAATCATCGTCCAGTCATCGGAAGCAAAGGCGAAAGCCACGAAATACAATGCCACCATCGGTGTGGCGCTTGAGAACGGCACGGCCATGTACATCCCGGCCATGAAGGCCCAGTTCGCCGAGAGCATGAAGCCCGGCGAGGTTTTCCCGTATGCCCCCATGGGCGGCGTGGCGGACCTGAGGAAGGCCTGGAAGGACGACATGTATGCGAAGAATCCCCTTCTTGAAGGAAAGAAGACATCGCTTCCCGTTGTCGTCAGCGGACTGACGAACGCCCTGAGCATCGTATGCTCGCTCTTCCTGGAGGTCGGCGGAGACGTCGTCCTTCCCGACATGTACTGGGAGAACTACGACCTGATCCTCAACGAGCAGAGACAGGCCAACAGGATCGTCTTCCCGCTGTTCGCAGACGGAAAGCTCAACCTCGACGGTTTCGACAAGGCGATCGCCTCCGCAGGCGAGAAGGTCGTGGTCATCCTGAACTTCCCGAACAACCCCACCGGATACACTCCCACCGACAGCGAGTCAGACAGTCTGGCAGCCATCCTCAAGAAGCACGCCGACGCCGGCAAGAAGATCGCCATGGTCACCGACGACGCCTACTTCGGACTCTTCTTCGACGACGAGCCCTGCCACCAGAGCCTCTTCGCCAAGGTCTGCGACCTGAGCGGGAACATCCTGGGAATCAAGTGCGACGCCGCCACCAAGGAGGAAATGGTCTGGGGCTTCAGGGTAGCCTTCATAACCTACGGTTCAAAGGGTCTGACCGACGAGCATTACGATGCTCTTGCACAGAAGACCATGGGCGCCCTCAGGGGAAGCCTCTCCAGCTGCGCGCTTCCCTCGCAGAACATCCTTCTCAAGGGCATGCTGGATCCGAACCACAACGCCGACAAGGCCATGGGAGTGAAGAAGATCGGCGAGAGGTACTTCGCCCTCAGGAAGGCCCTTGAAAGACACGCATCGAGCAAGGCCCTGGAGGTCGTTCCGTTCAACAGCGGATACTTCATGTCATTCCGCTGCGAGTGCAACGCCGAGGACCTCAGGCGCTATCTGCTTGACAAATACCAGACGGGAATCATCCGTTCCGACGACCACCACATCCGCCTTGCCTTCGCAAGCGTCGACCTCGATAAGATCGACGGACTGGTGGACACGGTCTATAAGGCCGCGGAGGAACTGTCCTGAAATGAAGGGCAAGGGAAGGCTGTCCTCAGGTGATTGTCTCATAGGGCTTTCAGTCATATACGTCGTGATCGCGGTCACGATGAACATCTTCTGCATGAAGGCCCTGAGCTTCGGAACGTCCATCATCCTCTGCGACGGGGGACTTCTGATCAGCTGGGGCGTCTTCCTTGTCTCGAACGTCATCACCGAGGTGTGGGATGAACGCACCTCGGTGGTCCTCGTCTCCTTCGCAGCGGTGGTCTCGTTCATCGTCATGCTCCTCGCACGGCTGATCGTCCTGATTCCGACCCTTCCGGAGTACAAGGAGCAGGCCGATGCCTTCGCGCTCATCTTCTCCAACGGCCCCAGGACGATAATCGCCTCCGTGGCGGCGTTCTGGGTGGGCAATTTCGTGAACGTGCACATCATCTACAAATTCAGGATGAAGCTGGAGCGCAGGAACGCGGACAACAGGTTCCTGTTCTTCCTCAGGGCCGCATTCTCCACGCTGGTGGGCCAGCTGGTGGACAACGCCCTGTTCATGGTGCTCGCGTTCGCACCCATAGGGCTGTCGGTCTACGAGATGGCCTGGCATGACATCCTGACTGCGGTCCTGTCCGGCACCGTGATAGAGCTTGTCGTTGAAGCCTGCCTGGTCCCGTTCATAACGATGCCTCTTGTGAGGTGGATAAAGAACAAGAAAGCAATGGAGGCCGCCGCATGAAAGTCGTCGTGACCGGAGCATCCGGTGGAATAGGGAAGGCTGTGGCGCAGCTTTTCCTCGGAAAAGGGCACAGCGTCATAGGAATCGACTGCAGGGAGTCGGCTATCACCGTGGACCCCTCCTACAGCCACATCGTGGCAGACATCAGCAAGGCCGAAAGCCTTCCGGAGATAGAGGGCGTCGAGGTCCTGATAAACTGCGCCGGGGTGCAGGGCAGCGCCGACGACATTGACGTGAACCTCAAGGGGACGATCAACGTCACGGAGAAATACGCCTTCCAGGAGTGCATAAAGAGCGTTCTGACCGTAGCCTCGGCCTCGGCGCACACAGGCGCGGAGTTCCCCGCCTACAGCGCCTCCAAGGGCGGGCTTCTGGCCTACACCAGGAATGTTGCGTTGAGACTTGCGAAGTATGGGGCAACCTGCAACAGCATCTCTCCCGGCGGCGTAAGGACGGCCCTGAACGATCCTGTCATGAACGATCCCGCGCTGTGGTCTCAGATCATGGACGTGACACCGCTGAAGGAGTGGGCCGAGCCCGAGGAGATTGCGCAGTGGTGCTGGTTCCTCACGACGGTGAACCGCTCGTGCACGGGAGAGGACATTCTGATCGACAACGGGGAGACCCATCTGAACGCCACGTTCGTCTGGCCGTGACCCCGTAATCCTTTTATCTGAGTATCGCGATTGAATAGGGCGGCAGGTGGAGCGCGCCGGCCTTGGCGTCGAAAGTGACCGTCTCCGTCGAATTGCCCGCGCACAGCCGGCTGTTCAGCGAAAGGCTTCCGAGCGAGGAGTCGAGCGTTATGTCGTGGGACCACTCGCGGTCAAGGTTCACCGCTATGGTCACGGTCTTTCCGTTCCATGTGCGCTGCATGACGCACACATAGCCCGACTGGTCGTAGTAGGAATCCAGGATCTTCAGCTCTCCGCGCGCGATCTCGGGGTTGTTGTTCCTGGCCTCGAGGGACGCCTTGTAGTAGCTGAGGATGCTTGCCGGGTCCTCCGCCTGGGTTTCGACGGACGGGTAGTAGTAGTTGTCCTTTGTCACGGAGATGCCCTGCGGGGTGGTGTAGCACCAGCCCTCGTAGACGCTCTTGTCGCTCCATTTCATGGCTATGCGCTTGTAGGGGTCCGCTCCGTCTGAGGTGCTGATCATGCCGATCTCCTCTCCGTAGTAGACGAACAGGCTTCCGCTCATGAGGGAGAGCAGGCCCTGGGACATCTTGATCTTGTCCGTCTGGCTGCGTCCGGTGAAGGACGCGATCCTTGCCGTGTCGTGGTTGCTGAGGAACGGGGCCAGTATTCCGGTGTCGTACACCTGGTCCAGCTCGGTCATGAGCTCGCCAAGGGTCTTGCCCGGGGTGCTTCTGATATCCTTCAGGACATCGGCTATGCGGCCGGTTCCCATGGCCAGCGGGAAGCAGAAGAAGCTGTCGATTCCGCTTGCGTAGTACTCCCTGACCGCGGCGTTGTTGGTCAGCCAGGCCTCTCCGACTATGTAGCAGTCGCTCTTTATTGCCTTGGCCGTCGTGTTGAGGAATGAAAGGAATTCGATGCTCTTCTGCGTGCTGTTGGTGTAGAAACTCGTCACTGCATCGAGTCTGAAGCCATCGATTCCAATATCGGACAGCCAGAAGCGGATTATGTTCTCTACTTCGGAACGCACCGCCTGGCTGTCGAGGTTAAGATCCGGCATGGTGCCCGTGAACTGGCATTCATAGTACCATGCGGATCCCGGGACTCTCTGGTATCCCTGTTTCTGTGTCTGTGAGAAGTTGTAGTAGTCGCCGTAGGTTCCGCCTGCCTGGCCGCGGGAGACCAGGTATTCGCAGGCTTCCTTGAACCACGGGTGGCTGCTGGAGGTGTGGTTGACCACGAGGTCGATTATGATGTCGATTCCCCTCGCGTGCGCCTCTTTGACAAGGGTTTTCATGTCGTCGAGGTTTCCGAACTGGGGGTCGACATCATAATAGTCCTCCACATCGTATTTGTGGTAGCTCGTTCCTTTCGTTATGGGCATGAGCCATATTCCGTTGAAACCCATGTCCTTGATGTAGTCGAGCTTCGCCGTGACTCCGGCGAGGTCTCCGATTCCGTCGTTGTCGGTGTCGAAGAACGACCCGACGTAGATCTCGTACCAGTTGCGGCACAGATCGTCCACGGGTTCGGGTGCCTTCGCCACGGTCTGTGCCTGAGACTGGGATTGGGCGGAATCCTTCTTCGCGCAGGAGACTGCGAGAGTCAGGATCATGAGAAAGGTCAGGACTACGATGCAGATGCGATGTGTTTTCATGGTCAACCCTTTACCGCTCCTCCGGTGATTCCTTCCACGTAGTACTTCTGCAGCCAGATGAACAATCCCGTGATCGGGATCGCGACGATGGTCGCAGCTGCGCAGAATGTGGTGAAATACTGCTGGATCTGCTCTCTTTCGAGCCATTTGTACATTCCCAGGGACACGGTGTACATTCCGACATCGGGCACGCCTGACATGATGAACGACACGAAGATGAAGTCGCACCACGGGGCTATGAACGATATGAGGACCGTGTAGATGACGATGGGCTTGCTGAGGGGGATGGTGATCTTCCAGAAGATCTGGGATCTGGTGGCCCCGTCGATGAAGGCCGCTTCGTCAAGCGATTTGGGAACGGTGTCGAAGAAGCCCTTGGCGACGTAGTAGGAAAGGGCGGCTCCGGCGCTGTAGACGATGATCAGGGACGCAAGGCTCTGGAAGTGGTTGGGAAGCAGGATCTTCAGGAGGAAGTACACGGCTGTCATGGACATGAAGCCGGGGAACATTCCGAGCACCAGCATGACGTTCATCATGGGCCTTCTCATCCTGAACTTCATCCTGCTGAATGCGTAGCTGACAGCAAGGACGAAGGCCGTCGTGATGAGACAGGAGATGACCGCCACGAAGAGGGTGTTTCCGAACCATCTGAGGAACGGGGTCTCCGTGAACAGGCGCTTGTAGTTGGCAAGCGTCCATGTCTTGGGGAAGAACGTGCTGCTCCAGGCTCCGGCCTCGGCCCTGAAGGACTGTCCCACGAGATATACCAGCGGTGTGATCGCGATTATGTTCAGCACCACCAGGATGAAGTACGTGAAGCCGTTGGAGATGCGGTTTCGCATCTTCATGCCGGCCGTGAACACTCCGGTCTGGTAGTTCTTGAACTTGTCACGCCTTCTTACGGGTTTGTTGGTTTCTTCGTTGTAGATCACTGGAACTGGTCCTCCTTCTTTACCGCAGAGGATCTGTTGTACACCATCAGCGAGAACGTCGCGGAGATGATGAACACCAGGATGCCGATGACGGATGCGAGCTTGTAGTTGCGGTCAGTGCCCAGCGACAGCTTGTACAGCCATGTGATGAGCAGGTCCGTTCCCTTGGCTCCGTCCGAGTACTTGAGGAGGTCGCCCGGTCCGCCGCCCGAAAGCAGGTAGATGACGTTGAAGTTGTTGATGTTGCCTATGAAGGTCGTGATCAGATAGGGTCCGGTCACGAACAGCATGTAGGGCAGGGTGATCTTCATGAAGGTCTTCACGGGACCGGCTCCGTCGATCCTCGCGCTTTCGTAGAGGTCCGCCGGAATGTTCATGAGGATTCCCGAGCAGATGAGCATGGAATAGGGGATTCCGATCCACATGTTCACCAGGATGATGGCGATTCTCGTATGGGTGATGTTGATTCCGAACTTGAGCTGGAATCCGAAGATCTTGTACAGCAGCTGCGTCAGGATGCCGCTCATCTCCATGCTGTCGCCTGCGGTGAGCATCTTGGAGACGATCATCAGCGAGACGAACTGCGGGACTGCGATGGTCATGACGAAGACCGTCCTGAAGAGTTTCTTGAACTTGATTCCCTTCTTGTTGATCAGCAGCGCGACGATCATGCCGCCGAAGTAGTTGGAGAACGTGGCGAAGAAGGCCCAGATGAGCGTCCATCCCAGGACCCTCAGGAAGGTGCCGTTGAGCGTGCTGTTCTCGCCGAAGATGGCTCCGAAGTTCTCGAAACCGACCCATCTGAACAGATGCTGCGGGACTTCCGTGGAGGCGTCGTAGTTCGTGAAGGCGATGATGATCATCGTCACGAGGGGAACGACGGTGAACACGAACAGGCCCAGCATCGGCAGCGACAGGAGGGTGATGTGGAACTTGGTGTCCATCAGCTGCGCGGCTTCCTTTCTGAAGGTTACGGCGCGCTTTCCGTCCTTTGCCATTTCCTCGAGCTCGCGGCTCTCCTTCAGGCTTCTCAGGTAGATGGCCAGGAAGAAGATTATCATGAAGATCGTGAGGATTCCGTACAGGATGATCTTGAAGCTGTTGTCTCCGACGACCTTCTCGTAGATTCCCAGGTCGTCGTTCCAGAAGTCATGGGTCTCGGTGATTCCCACGGTTCCCTTCGAGAAGAAGCCGTAGAAGAACTTGCCCAGGTACGGGGCGCCGAACATCACCATGTAGAGGACGAACGAGATTTCGATCAGGAGGTAGACCAGTCCCTTCGCGACCTGGCCGCGCACCGCATGTCCGAGTCCCATGACCACATAGGAGCCCTTGGTCGCGGCGTTGCCCTTCGCGAAATTGACGAAGTAGTTTTTGATTCCTCCTGCAATTCCCTTGAAGAAACGTCCTATTCCGAGGCCTATCGCCACGAAGAAGTGGACGAAGGCGCCGGGAAAGCGCTTTATCGCCTTCCCGGTCTTGTAGAAGAACTTCTCAAAGGGATTCATCAAGAAGTAGTTTGGTTTGTCCATAAGCGTTCAATGCGGAGATTATCTCCTGACCTGCGCGCAGAGCGAATCCAGGAGGGCCTGGAGGTCGGCGTCGGTCACTGTCATGGGATCGACGTCGGCGAACTGCTTCGTCAGACTTGCCATGGGTGTCCAGTACGATCCGGGAACGCCCTTCTGCGTGCGGAAGTACTCGGCCTGCTTGAGGACTACGCTGATGACGGCGTCCTTCTGGACCTCAGCCGAGCTCACGACTGCCTTGTTGGTCGGTCCGAGACCTCTTTCCTGGAAGCGGAGCTTCTGGTTCTCCTCGTTTGTGAGCCACTGGGCCAGCTTGTGGGCCTCGCTCTTGTTCTGCGAGTAGCCGTTGACTCCGATGAGCTTGTAGCCGAAGAAGCCGTTGAGCTGGATCTGCTTTCCGCCGATCGTGGCCGTGGGCAGGACTGCGACAGCCATCTTGTCTCCCCAGACGTCCTTGATCTGGTTGCGGTTCCAGGTTCCGGTGACCGCGGCGATGATCGTTCCGCTCTGGATTCCGGCGAGGATCTTGGAGTCGTCGACGTTGGCCGAAAGGGCTCCATTGGCGAAGTAGGTCCTGAGGGCCTTCATGACATCAAGACCTGCGGCGCTGTCGTAGTTGATCTCGACCTTGGACTCGGTGAGGTCGTCGGAATAGGTGACCTTGTATGCGAGATTCGGGTCTGCGAAGAAGAACGAGGACAGGTACCAGCCGTCGTCATAGAGCTTGAATGCGACCTGCTTTCCGAGGCCTGCTGCGACTTCGAGCATCCTGTCGAGGCTCTTGACGTCCTCGGCGCTGAGCTTGGAGCTGTCGTAGTAGAGGAAGAAGGTGTTGTCGCCTGTCATGGGGTAGGCGTAGACGCGGTCCTCGCCTCCGATCGTGACTGTGGCGGCATCGATGCTTCCGACGGTGTTGACGTTCCTGATGTCATCCAGAATCGTTCCGCCGACTCTGGCGAGGGCGCCGGCCTGGATGAGCTTGTTGATCTGGTCGCTTGCGAAGGCGAACACGTCCGGACCGGACTCGGGGTCGTTCAGGACCTTGTCGGCGGCGTCGGACTCTGACTGTACTCCGTAGAGGAACTTGTAGGTCTTCTCGGGATGCGCGGCGGCGTAGGCGTTGCACATCGTCTTGAGAAGGGCCTGGTCTTCCTGGGATCCCCAGACGGTGAGGGTGATCTTCTCTCCCGTTCCGGTTGTCGATGTCGTTGCGGTTGTGGTGGTTGAGGCCTGTGCGGCTGCCGTCGTGGTCGTGGAGGCAGAATCCTTCTTTCCTCCGCAGGAGACCAGGCAGACGAGGGCCAGAAGAGCAAGAACCAAAGCGAGTTTCTTCATATTTCTCTCCCTTTAAGCTGTTGTTCGAATCGAAAAAAGGGAAGGCTCCCGTGGGAACCTCCCCTTTTGCGGAAATGCGCTTACTTTGTGGCGGTTACGACGCCGTCGGTGAGCTTGATGGTGTACTTTCCGGTGGATGAGATCATGACGTTGTTTCCGTCGGCTGCACCGTACCAGGTGACGTTGCCTTCGGCATCGACGTAGATGACCTTGATGGCTGCGATGTCGGTTCCGAGCCATGAGGCGGGATCCTGTGCAGTCCATGTGTAGGTGTAGTCAGCGGGCTGTGCGCCGATGAAGTACTTGCTCTCGGCTCTCCAGGTGTCTCCGTCGCCGATTGTTCCGACAAGGAAGTAACCCTCGAGCTTCTTGGCTGTGATGTAGCCTGCGCCCTCTCCTGTGAGGTGGAGGGTGATCTCATACAGGCCGTAGCTGTCGACCATCATGTTCTCCTGGTCCTCTTCACGTCCGAACCAGAGGTCTGCGCTGTTTCCGCTGAAACCGTAGACTGCCTTGACGGCTCCGACCTTGCCGGCGTCCTTGATCCAGGAAGCGGTGTCGGCGGGTGTGAAGGTGTAGTAGACGACATACTCGGTGTCCGAAACCTTCTCGAGCTGGTGGTTTACGGCGCTGCAGTCCCAGTGGTCTCCGCCGTCGACGACTCCGGCGAGGAAGTAACCCTTCTCGGAGAGGGTGACTGTAGCGGTGTCGGTGGCTGCGTTGTAGCTGACGTTGTACTGGCCGGCCTTGAGGAGCAGGTTGTCCTGTCCTGCGGTGGACAGTGTCCAGCTGGTGCCGTCTGCGGTCTGTCCGCTGACTCCGTACCAGGATCCGTTGACGTTGTTCAGGACCTTGACCGCTGCGCAGACAGTTCCGTATACGGCGTTGTCAGCTGTCCAGTCGGCGTAGTTCTCCTCGGTCACGTTGAGAGTGAAGGTGAAGTCCTCCCTGAGCTGGTCTGTGGCCATCTGTCCCTCGGGTGTTGCTGCCCAGTCGAAGACTGTTCCGACGACATACATGTCGTGGGTGATCTCGATTGTGGCTGCGTCGCCTGTGCGGACGATTCTCATGACGTCATAGTCGTTCGAACCGGGGTTGGTCTCGATGCTGATGGTGTAGACACCGCTCTTGGCGACGTTGACGTTCCATCCCTTGGGGGACTCGCCGAATCCGCCGTTTGCGAAGAACCAGCGCTCTCCGTCCACGACGACCTCTCCGACGACATCGCCGTCAGCGGTTGCGAGCTCCGTGTAGCCCTCGAGATATCCGACACCGTGCTGGCCTGTCCATGTTCCCATGATGCGGACCTGGAAGGCATCGCCCTCGTAGAGGACAACGTTCTCGATGGTGAAGATGTTGGTGTTTGCCTGTGCGGACTTCGTGAGCTTGAAGGTCTCCTCGACCTCGGCGCTCTCGTTCCAGTTGCTGCCCTTGAGGGTTCCTGCACCGGATCCGATGAGGCACCAGGTGTTGGTGTCTTCTACGAAAGCACCCTTGAAACCTGCGAACAGGTCGGTGTCCTCGTTGATGACCGTGTTGAAGTCGAACAGCTGGGTCTTTGAAGCTTCTGCGTACCAGGCCATGAATGTCGAGCCGTCCTTCTGGGGTTCCCAGGAGGTGAGCTTCGAACCTTTCTCAACGACCTCTTCCTTGAGAAGCTTGGTTCCGTCGTACCACGATACCGTGACGCCGGTCTTGGCCGGGGCGGCTGCAGTGGTTGTTGTGGTGGCTGCGGGTGTTGTGGTTGTTGCAGCCGGGGTCTGCTTCTTGGCGCATCCTGCGAACAGGAGCAGGAAGGCAAGAAGTACAATAGCGAAAATGCTGGATTTCTTCATATTTCCTCCGAAATTACAAATGCCTGATGAAGTGCGAAACAAAGGGAGAAGATTTCTCTCCTCCCGGTGCGCACCATATAATATAGCGGTCGAAAGATTATGTCTATATTTTACCTGGCCCAAAACCGAACACTTTTTCCGGAAACCGTCGTTTCTCCGGACTCGGTCTTTCCCTCCGGGAATTTCGTGCCGTCCAAGAGAGTGTTCCACGTGCCCTGCGTCAGCGTGTAGGAGACGGAGTAGGACTGCGGATTGATGATTGCGACGGCCTTCACGTTTCCGTGGTAGCGGTAGGTGGCCTCTATCACGCAGTTGTCCAGGATCCTGCAGGTGACCTCGCTTTCGGACAGGAAGTCCAGCTTCTCCCTGAAGGCGATGAGAGCCGCATAGTACTGCGCCATCTCATACTCGTCGCTTCCGGGCTTCAGCGCCTCCCAGTCGATGTTGTTGATCGCGTCGGAGGACATGTAGCTGTTTCCGTCGCCGTCCTTGGTCCTGAGCATCTCCTCTCCGGCGAGCATGAACGGGGTTCCCTTGGAGACCATGAGGATGGCAGCTCCCAGGCGGTTCATCGCCAGAAGCTCCTCCTTCGATGCGTCCGTGTTGGAGGCGCACAGCTTGTCCCAGAGGGTGAAGTTGTCGTGGGCCGACATGTAGTTGACGACCATGCTCTTCTTCACGTTCCACGAGGTTCCGTTCGTGCTTGCTCCGCCCCTGATTCCGAAGATGACCTTGTTTGCGGTCTCCGTGGAGGCCGAGCCGTTGATGTATCCGCGGGTGATCAGGCTGAAGACGCTTCCCTTGAGGCCGTCGCGGATCGAGTCGTTGAAGACCGCGATGCTTCCCGCGGCGCCGTTCGTGGCGCTGATCTTGCCGATGTTGCCCTGCGTTGCCTGCTGGGACGATGAGATCGCCACCGTTCCGCCTGCCCAGCCCTCGCCGTAGATGATGGCGCTGGGGTTGATCTCATGCACGGCTTTTTCTATCTGTGTCATGGTCTCCATGTCGTGGATGGCCATGAGGTCGAACCTGAAGCCGTCGAGATGGTACTCCGTGAGCCAGTAGACCAGGCTGTCCACCATGTACTTGCGGAACATGGTGCGCTCGGAGGCCGTCTCGTTTCCGCATCCGCTTCCGTTCGAGGGGGCGCCGGTGGTGCTGTATCTGTAATAGTAGTAGGGGACGATCCTGTTGAGGTTCGAGTTGATGTCGTAGGTG
>JAGABK010000192.1 GCA_017614625.1 Spirochaetales bacterium | reverse complement strand
TTGGCGCAGCCTCCGTTACCGAAGATGATGATGGGAAGCGTGCCGTCGGTGCCGGCCGCTTCGAGCAGTTTCTCGGGACGGTAGACGGTGAAGTCGGGAAGGGACTGCTCGCTGGCGGCTATGGCCTTGAAAGGTCCGGAACCGCCTCCGTCTATTACCTTGGACTTGACGATCTGGGCGTTGGTGCCGCTGAAGGCGAACAACGCAAGGAGTGCGACTAAAAGAATCTTTTTCATATGGTTATTTTTTTAAGTGCCTGCGGGGCCGGACTGCTTCCCTTTCAGGTAATCCTTGGGCCGCATGTGATAATATTTCAGGAAAGTGCGGGAGAAATAGGAGGGCGAGGAAAAGCCGCTGTTGAAGGCCGCCTCGGTGATGTTCTGGCGCTCCGCCGTCATCAGCTCGACGGCCTTGTGAAGGCGGACCAGGTTCACCAGGTCGATCGGGGTGTACTCCGTCACCTCCTTGAGCTCCCTGTAAAGCTTTGATTTGGAGTATCCCAGCGCACCGGCGAGGTCATCCAGGCTGATGTCGTCCAGGAGATGGGACTCGACATATTCGCGGAACTTGTTGAGCATGGAGGCCGACTCCGAGGACAGTGTCCCGGCGTCCTTCCCCACCAGCCAGTCTCCCTGGATCTCCGCAGTGACGGCCTCGCTCTTCTCCAGCAGCTTGCGCATGCGGACCTTCAGCGTGGTGACGTTGAAGGGCTTCTGCATGAACGCGTCCGCACCGCTCTCGTATCCCTTGGCCTTCTGTTCGTCAAGGGAGCAGGCGGTAAGGAGGATTATCGGGATGATTTTCGTGGCCGGGGCGCTGCGGAGGGCCGAGCAGACTTCATATCCGTCCAGGCCGGGCATCATGATGTCGCACAGGATGATGTCCGGCAGGAACCTCTGGGCCTTGGACAGGCCCACGGTGCCGTCCTTGGCCATTATGACATTGTACTCGGAGGACAGGATGTTCCGGATGTAATACCGCATGTCCATATTGTCCTCGATCACGAGGACGCGCTTCCTATCGGATTTGGCCATCTCGTCCAGGATGCCCGAGTCCACGTCCTCCTCACCCATCGTAGCCAGCTTCAGTTTGGCGAACTCGGGGACGTAGGACTTGTCCACGCGGGCGTCGGTGCGCAGTTCCTTCTCGACCGGCAGCTGGAGGGTGAACTCCGTGCCAACGCCCTCCTTGCTGTCCACCTTGATGGTGCCGCCGAGAGCGTCGGTGATGGAAGTGACGAGGGCCAGGCCTATGCCCGTGCCCTTCTGCTGGACGTCCAGGGTATAGAAGCGGTGGAATATCTTCTCCATGTTCTCCGGCGGGATGTAGGAGCCGCTGTTGAACACCGAGAGATTGACGGTGCGGTCGGCTCCGGACCAGGTGGAGAACAGGCGGATGCGTATCGTGCCCTCCCTGTCCACATGGTTGAACGCGTTGGAGAGGAGGTTGGTGAAGACCTTCTCGATCTTGATGGGGTCGAAGGGAATCTCGTAGCCCGCGTCGTCGGCCTCGTAGGAGAACTTGAGGTTGCGCCTGCGGATGATGTCGGCGAACATCTTGAGTATCTCCTGCAGGAACTTGTCCAAGTCGCCCATCGAGTAGTTCACCACCATCTTGGAATTCTCGTACGTACGGAAATCAAGGAGTTCCGTGATGAGGCGCTCCAGCTTGCTGCTGTTGCGCTTGAGTATGTCCAGGGGCACCTGGGCGCTCTCGGGCATCTCCCTGTTGGCGATGAGGTCGTCGATGGGACCGCTGATCAGCGACAGCGGCGTCTTGAACTCGTGGGATATGTTCGTGAAGAAAACCAGTTTCGCCTGCGTGGTCTCCTCGAGCTGCTCGGAGAGGTCCAGCAATTGCTTCTTCTGCGCCTCAAGGGAGTCGATCTGCTTCTTGATGCGGGTGTTCTGCTCGTTCAGCATCTCCACCAGCTTGTTGCGCGTGCGGTACGAATATGCCAGCGCAATGGAAAGCAGGGCCAGGATGGCGACGAGCGAGAACGAGAATATGGTCAGTATCTGCTGCCTCTCGTACTTGCTGGAGGTGGTGCGGATGCGCGAGTTGAGTTCTTCGACGCGCTGCTGTCTCTCCAGCACCTGGTTGATCTGCATCTGGTACACGCGGACGTTCGAACTGTTCACCACCTCGGTGTTCAGGACGTTCTCTTTCTCGTACTCCTCCCCCAGGAGTATCCTCCTGGCCAGATTGACGACGTCCTTGCCTCCCGTCGGATAGATGAAGGAGGCGTTGATCATTCCGTTCTGGATATAGGAAATGGTCCCGGTGCCGTTAGGGACGAGGAGGGCGTCGATGCCAAGGATGTACGGCTTATCGCTGATGTCAAGAGAGGCATACGCGTCATACACTCCGGCGGCCATCTCGTCGTTGAAGGCGAAAACCAGGTCGAAAGGGCCCTTGCCGGAGTTCAGGAGCGACTTCATCACCCTCTCCGCGCTCTGGCGGTTGAAGTTGGCGTACTCCTCCGCAACGACCTCCCCGGAGAACTCGGTATTGTCCCGCAGCGCTTCCATGAAGCCTTCGTAACGCTCCGTGTCGGCGGTGGAACCCTTGGTACCCCTGATGATGCAGATGCGGCCGGAGTTCCTCAGGGTGGTCATCGCATATGAGCCTGCGATGCTGCCTATCTGGCGGTTGTCACCGCCGATGAACGCAGTGTACTGGTCGCTGTCGACCTTGCGGTCGTAGAGGATGACGGGAATGCCCGAACGGTACGCCTTCTCGACGACGGGTGTCAGGGAGGCGGACTCGTTCGGCGATATGACGAGAAGGTCGACCTTCTCGCTTATGAACTTCTCTATGTCCTCGATCTGCTGGTCGGAGTCATCGTGCACCGATCGGATGTTGACGGTGACGTCGCCGTAGAAGGAAGCCTCCTGCATGATCTCGTTGTTGGCCGCCTCGCGCCAGGCATCCACGCTGCACTGCGAGACGCCTATCACGTAAGGGTCCTCCCC